>CAXTGN010000492.1:0-1820 GCA_964243455.1 uncultured Acidobacteriaceae bacterium | reverse complement strand
CATCAGCTGACTCAGGAGCGAAAAGCGACGGGAGTATTACGTCCTCTCCAACGTCCTCTCCAACGTCCTCTCCAGCAGAAACGTTCGGAAGCGTTTCGCAACCTCCCAAACACTTCGGAAGATTTCCAAAATGTTCTGAAAGGTCTACGAAGTCTTCGGAAGCTGCCGCACGTTCCCGTTTCATTCGGGCATACTCGGCATCGAAGGCCGCTAGCTCCTCGGGAACAGGTGCAGGGCTCCGTTTGTCCGCAGCGGTCTGGTATCTCGGCAAGGCGTTGTCAGGTACACCGCAGAGCTGACCCCAGACTTCACCCGCTGGCGACATGTAGACGTAGAGCAGGAAGTTTCGCCGATACTCTGCAAGCCACGCTGTGAGCTGCTGCTTCGTCGGCTTGTTCTTGAAGCTCTGGTATGCGCGATCGAGGATCTGCGGAATGCTGAGCTGAAGCCTTCCGTATCCGTTTACGAGACCGCCGATGTAGGGGAAATGCAGGCGTGCCTCGTCGCTGCAAAGCGCAAGGCGCTCGCCGGCATAAAGTCCAGCCGGGTAGAAGATCAAGCGGCCTCCGTCTGCGGCAAGCACCGATCCGCCGCCGCTTGAAACTCCGCAATATGGGCGTCAACCTCACTCAACAAGCTCCGGAGCTCGGCTTCGCAGATAGGTCCCTGATCCGGAACACAGGTCCGGACCAGCGTAAGCAGTAGGTGTGGGTCCATCGAAGGCGTTGTCATGCGGCACCGCCTTGGGGTGCTTGGGCCTCCTCGACGGTCCAGGGCAGGGCGAAGATGGCGCCGCGCACTCTGAGTGCATCTGCTGCCTTCTTTGCCTCATTTTTGGAAGAGAACCGCCGCGCCCGCTCCGCTGAACCAGCCCTTCGGCAGTCCAGTCCAAGGAAGAGACCGCGGCCGCAGCGGACTACGTACTCCATAGGAGCGCTCATGCTGCACGCTCCATTTCCTCTGCTTCCAAATCCAAGCAAGCGGGGCAATCCGCAATGTGCAGGTGTAGAGCCTTGCGAAATTGCGTTGCTGCATAGCAGTAACCGGCAGCCAAACCGATGTTGTCGCTTGCCTTCTCGCGGTTCCCGACCTCGAAGTCGGCCAACAGTTTGGCTGTTGGACACGACGTGTTTGCTGATATTCTTTCCATGAGCCCCACACACGCCGCCCGGCCAGTCGTGGGGCTTTGTTGTTTCCTGATTAAGCTGCCTGTTGATCGCCGCCGGTCGTATTACGGGCAATCCACTCTTCCAGAGCCTGTAGGGGAACCCTCACGCTCCGTCCGACTTTCAGCGCCGGCCACTCGTGCCCACTCTTGGCGTAGCATGTCGCCCGCCCCAAGCCGGTGATCTCTTGCACCTCGCTCATCCGAAGTAGCTTCGGCTTCCGCTGTCCTTCCATCGCTGTTCTCTCCTGACCCGGAACGATTTGTGCTTGCGTGTCCCTTGCGTCCTGTGTCTATAATCGCGTTACGTGGAAGACGCGTAAAGGCAAAAATGGGTCTTCACTTCGGGAGCGCATGACGAGAGCCGAAATTTACGGAGAAAAGCTGGAAGAAGAACTATTCGGGCAAGGAAAGGAGCCCCCGACAGTCATCCGTGCCCCTTTGCCTGTTGTTTTCCACCCCTACGGTTGGGAACGGAGAGCTGAAGTTAGGAGCTATGCAAACGGGATCGGATTCCTTCAGGGCTTCTCAGGGAAGGATCGCAAGATGCGGCCCGGTACTAGATTGCACGAACGAGCGCTCAGAGACGCCTTCGAGCAAGTCGATCGACCGGACAAATTGGCACAATTCCTCCTGCTTTGCGGACCATTTAGAG
>CAXTGN010000491.1:0-4209 GCA_964243455.1 uncultured Acidobacteriaceae bacterium | reverse complement strand
CCCTGGTGCGCGTCCAGGAGTCTATGGACGGTTTACTCATCGCGCACATCGTTTCATCAACCCAGTTAACCGAAGAGGACAGGAAGTGGTTAGCCGCGCTGAAGGCTGCAGCGGAGAAGCCCCGCTAAGCTGCCCCACAACGTCCTGGCGGCGTGAACGACGATTCCAACCCTATGTCCTGAGCCGCATATTCTTGACCTAGTAAGCCCCTAATAGGATTTGGGTCGAAGTGTGCAAAACCAGCTTCAAGCCCTCACTCCGCTGCAACCACTTCCCGCTCTTCCCTCTCCCGCGCCAGAAACCGCTCCATAAACTTCGTATCGAAGTTCCCTGACCGAAACTCCGGGTCTGCGAAGATGCGTTGGTGCAGAGGAA
Source organism: uncultured Acidobacteriaceae bacterium (assembly GCA_964243455.1). Taxonomy (GTDB): domain Bacteria; phylum Acidobacteriota; class Terriglobia; order Terriglobales; family Acidobacteriaceae; genus Granulicella. Next base: position 3,834 of record CAXTGN010000491.1, on the reverse strand, counting down.
TCGTCGTATGAATCCCCTGCACCACAAACTGGCTCAACGCCCGCTGCATCTTGTTCATGGCCTCTTCGCGATCTTTGCCGTGGCAGATCAGCTTCGCGATCAGCGAGTCGTAATACTGCGGCACTACGCCCTCGGCGTACTGCGCCGTATCCACCCGTACGCCATTGCCGCCCGGCACGTTGTAGACCGTAATCTTGCCCGGGCTCGGGATGAACTTCTCCGGATGCTCTGCATTAATGCGGCACTCAATCGCGTGCCCATTGATCTTCGGCCTCTCCGGCACGATGTCGCTCAGCTTCTCGCCGGCTGCAATGCGAAGCTGCGCCTTCACCAGATCGACCCCCGTGATCATCTCTGTCACCGGATGCTCCACCTGGATGCGCGTGTTCATCTCGATAAAGTAGATCGACCCATCCTCATCCATTAGGAACTCAATCGTACCCGCGTTCCAGTAGCCAATCTCCTTCAACGACTTCTCAATCGTTTTGCCCAGCTGCTCACGCAACTTCGGCGTGATCTGCAGACTCGGGGCTTCTTCAATTAGCTTCTGATGACGCCGCTGAATCGAGCACTCGCGCTCCCCCAGGCTCATCACATTGCCGTGCTCGTCGGCCAGGACCTGAAACTCGATATGTCGAGGCCGCTCGATGAACTTCTCCATGTACAGATCGCCGTTGCTAAACGCATTCAACGCCTCAGTCGACGCGCTCTGGTACAGCGCCGGCAACTCACTCGCCGCACGCTCTCGATCACACCATCGGAGCCGGGCAGAATCGGCACCTTGGCCTTTTTCATCGTCTGCCGCGCCGTGCTCTTCTCGCCCATCATGCGCGTCACCTCCGGCGGCGGCCCGATGAACTTGATGTTCGACGCCCGGCACACCTCCGCAAAGTTCGCATTTTCACTCAGCAAGCCATAGCCCGGATGAATGGCTTCCGCACCCGTAATCTCCGCAGCCGAAATCACACTCGGCACATTCAGGTAGCTCTCCGACGAGCGCGGCGGCCCAATACAAACAGCCTCATCCGCGAACCGCACATGCAGGCTGTTCCGGTCCGCCTCTGAGTACACCGCCACCGTGCGGATGCCCATCTCCTTGCAGGCAGAGATCACCCGCAAAGCAATTTCTCCCCGATTGGCAATCAATACCTTACGAAACATGCGCTCCCACGACTGCTTTTCCCGCTCCCGTTCCCTTTGTTGTCATTCCCGAAGGGAATTCGCGTTTGTCTTTGCTTTTCTGCGTGTCATTCCCCGAACGGGGAACCTGCTCTGCGCATCTACACCCGCACCCCAAACAGCTTCTGCCCATACTCCACTGGCTGCCCGGGCCTGCCGTATACCTTGACCACCTCGCCCGACACATCGCTCTCAATCTCGTTCATGATCTTCATCGCTTCCACGATGCACATCACCTTGCCCGTGGCTACCTTGTCACCCACCTTTAGAAACGGCTCCGCGCCGGGTGACGCCGCGTCGTAGAACGTCCCCACCAATGGGGATTTCACAATGTGCAGCCCGGCATCCTCGTCCACAGGCTCATCCACCGGTGCAGCCGTCACGGCCTCGCTTCCAGGAACAGCCGCATGGACCGGCGCAACCTCCGCCTGGGACGTTGCAGCCGCACCGGAAGACATAAACCGCGCCAGTTGCGTGTAGTCAAACGCAGCAGGCGCCGCGCCCGCGGCGCCTGCTGCCGAGGCAAACGTTAAGCGGACCTTCAACTCCGGCCGCTCCATGTCAAACTCAGCCACCCCGCTGGCTTTCAAAAACTCCACCAGCTCCCGCAGCTCTTTCAGATCCCCTTCAGCCATTCGCTCCTGCTCCAGACTCCTTACAACTCCATCCAGGTCTTCGGACTCACCGCGGTCAGTACCTCACCGCCCGTGTCCGTCACCAGCACCATATCTTCGATGCGTACACCAAATTCATCCGGGAGGTACACGCCAGGTTCCACGGTGACGACCATGCCAGGCTCAAGCACCTGCTGCACCCCGGCCGCCAGCCTCGGTCCCTCATGAATCTCCAGCCCAACGCCATGTCCCGCGGAGTGGGAAAACCACTTGCCCAGCTTCGCCCGCGTCAGGACACTCCTGGCAGCGTCATCCACGGCTGCGCACATCACTCCGGGGGCTACAGCGGCCACAGCCGCCTCCTGCGCTTCCAGCACCGAATGATACACGTCCCGTTCACGCTGGTTCGCCTTGCCCAGGTGCACGGTCCGCGTCATATCCGAGCAATACCCCTCCAGCACAACACCGAAGTCCAGCGTTACAAAACCCCGTCGCGGCAGCTTCTGCCCTGTCGCGCGGCCGTGGGGCAACGCACTTCGCTTTCCGCTCGCCACGATTGTTTCGAAACTCATAGCCTCTGCCCCGGCTCGCCGCGCCGCATACTCCAGCTCCAGCGCCACACCGACCTCTGTATTGCCCGGCGCAATGTGTTCAAGCACCCCTCCAAACAAGGCGCAACCCAGATCCGCAGCCCGTCGCATGCGCCCGGTCTCGTCGTCGCCTTTCACCTCGCGCAGCACCGCCACCAATCCCTCGGTCGGGCCAAAGAAGCCACGCTTCACCACACCCTTCGGCAGCGCCTTTCGCATGCCCTCCAGGGCCGATACCGTGGTTTGCCGCGCGTCATACGCGCAGCGCGTCGCCCCTCGCGCCACCAGCCACTCCAGCGCCAACGAAACCGCCGAGCGCTTCTCCTTCACGAATACCCGCAGATCCGGCGCCTCCGCCTTCGCCTGCATGGTGTATCGGCCATCCGTAAACAAAGCTGCACGACCGCCCCGAATCGCGACAGCTCCACTTGAGCCCGTAAAGCCCGTCAGCCAACGCACATCCGGCCCAAAGGTCACCAGCAGCGCATCGGCGCCCGTCTTCGCGGCGGCCCGCATGGCGTGCTTACGTCTTTCGGCTGGAAGCATCTCTCGATGATAACGGCTTTTGCCCGTGCCAAATTCGGGGGTCATGTATCCCAAAGTGCAACTGAAGTAACCGGCTCACAGCTCATCTCGGCCCGGTAGAATGGACTATGCCCGTCGCCCAGCTCGCGCCAGCGCACGCCAAACGAGCACCAAACGCACTGCCCGATCTCACGCGTCGCGCCTTCCTCACCGGAGCGGGCGCAGCAGCCGTCGGCCTTGGTATCTACGCCGGAACGTACGGTCGCCATCAAATCGAAGTCACCGAGCGTACGTTTACTCTTCGAAACCTGCCGGACGCCTTTATCGGCATGCGACTTGCGCAGATCTCCGACCTCCACCTGGAGGAGTACACCGAGCCCAGCTACCTTGTCGACGTTGTCCAGCGCGTTAACGCCCTGAAACCCGAAATGGTGCTGCTGACCGGAGACTTTGTCAGCCGCGGCCCTGGCCCCCGCAGCATTGGCGTCCGCGCCGCGGGCCTGGCTGCCGAGATCCTCTCTGGCCTCAAGGCCCCGCAACGCCTCGCTATCCTGGGCAACCACGATGTGGGCGTCAGCGCGGACGTCGTGGTCCATGAACTCGAATCCCACGGTACGCCCGTTCTTGTCGATAGCTTTTTTCCACTCGAGCGCAATATGGAGCGGCTCTACATCTGTGGATCCGATGACGCCGGCACCCGCACCCCTGACCCCAATCTCGCTATTCCCCGCGAACCCGGCGCTCCCGTCATCTATCTCGTCCACGAACCCGATTACATCGACATCTTTCAACACCACCCGCGTTTTCCGCTCGTCGATCTCATGCTCAGCGGCCACACGCACGGCGGCCAGCTTCGCCTTCCGCTAGTCGGCCCGTTGGTACTTCCCCCCATGGGCAAAAAGTACGTTCAGGGTCTCTTCCAGATC
>CAXTGN010000490.1:0-4222 GCA_964243455.1 uncultured Acidobacteriaceae bacterium | reverse complement strand
CCCGCGCAGACAATCGCGCATATCAGCGCCGTCGACTTCGCCTATGCCAAAGAGCTCGGCTGCACCATCCGGCAGGTCTCCCGAGCACAGATCGACGAATCCGCGACTAAACCCATGGTCATCGCCCGCGTCGGCCCCATGCTCGTTCCCAATACCTCGCCCATCGCCTGGTCGCATGGAACGCAGAACATGGTCGTGACCAGCGGCCAGTTCGGCGGCGATGTTGTCTTCAGCGGCCATGGTGCGGGCGGTCATGCCACTGCGGTCGCGGTGCTCACCGACGCCCTCGCGGTGGCCAGCAACAGCCATCCCGTGCAGATCGTCGCACAACACCATGAAGTCTCCGGTGATGTGTACGCCCCGTACTACCTGCGTATGGTGGTCGACGACAAGCCCGGCATCATCTCGGCCATCTCCGGAGCACTCGCCAGGCACGGCGTCAACATCGACTCCATCGTGCAGCGGCGCGGCTACCCCACCCACCGCCTTCCCTTCGTCGTCACCGTAGAACCCTGTAGCCGGTCCACCGTCGAGGCAGCCGTTGCCGAAATGTCCGGCATGGACGCCCTCGTGGCGCCGCCCGTCGGTCTCGAGGTACTCGTGATGGACGATGCCGAGACGGACTAGGACCCAAAGAACTCGAGACATCATGTCCTCGGCACGCAGGATCGTCTGGGCGGGCTATATACCGCCGAGCGATGGCTCCATCAAGTCACTGATACCCGCGAAGCAGAGCCGAATGGTACCCCACCCTCACGGCTCGAAACCTCGCGGCTCGTCGCTCTTTTCAGACCGTCCTGTTCCGCTAAGCCGTTCTTCCGAAGTCATAGAGCGTAGCCGGCGCGGATTGTGCCGTTTTCCTTGCGAGAAAATGGCATCGATTGGTCTCAATCTGAATCCACGTCATCAGGGGAACGGCTCTAGTACTTAGGCAACGAAGGATCAATCCTCTCAGCCCACGCCGTAATACCGCCGGCCAGATTGTTCACATTCGTGTAGCCCGCGGCCTTGATCTCCTGCGCGGCCTTCTGACTGCGACCACCCGTCTTGCAGTGCACCACAATCTCTGCGTTCTTATCCGAAGGCAGTTCATTCAGACGCTGACCTACCTGACCCACAGGGATCAACGGCGCACCGAGATTGACGATCGCATACTCATGCGGCTCGCGCACATCCAGAATGAACGGCTCCTCGCCGCGGTCCAGTTGCTGTTTTAATTGTTCAACCGAGATCTGCGGAACGCCTTCCACCACGTTGGCGCGCGCGTCCACGCTGCCATGCGAGCTCACTTCGAGTGGCCCCGTCGCGTCCTGCGGTGCCGTGATGCCGCAGAACTGGTCATAGTCGATCAGCTCCTTGATCTCATGCGTCCCACAGGCAGGGCACTCCGGGTTCTTGCGCAGCTTCAGCGTCCGGAAGCTCATGCCCAGCGCATCGACCAGCAGCAGCCGCCCGATCAGCGGCTCCCCGATACCCAGAATGAGCTTGATTACCTCTGTCGCCTGGATCACGCCCACAAGCCCAGGCAGAATCCCCAGGACACCACCCTCGGCGCACGAGGGCACCAATCCTGGCGGCGGCGGCTCCGGGTACAGGCAGCGGTAGCAAGGACCTTCCTCCGTGGCAAACACCGACGCCTGACCCTCAAACCGGAAAATCGATCCGTACGCATTCGGCTTACCCGTCAGCACGCACGCATCGTTCACCAGGTATCGCGTCTGGAAGTTGTCCGTCCCATCCGCGATCACGTCGAAGTCCTTGAAGATCTCCAGGGCGTTCGCGCTGGTCAGCATCTCGTTGTACTTCACGACGTTGACGTTCTTGTTCAGCCCTTTGAGCATCTGTTCGGCGGAGTCCACCTTGAGCATGCCCACAGTCGCCTGCGAGTGGATGATTTGCCGCTGTAGATTGCTCTCATCCACCACATCGAAGTCCACAAGCCCGATCGTGCCCACGCCAGCCGCGGCCAGGTACAACGCCAGCGGCGCACCCAGCCCGCCCGTGCCCACGCACAGCACCTTGGCCGCCTTCAGCTTCTGCTGGCCCTCCATGCCGACCTCCGGCAGGATCAGGTGGCGGGAATAGCGCGCGATCTCCTCGTTGGAAAGCTTCGGCAGGGGAGTGGTTTCGGCAACGGGTTGTTCAAGCGTCGGCATAGTGGGTCCTGTATGGCAGATGCTTCCGTGGCGTTCAAAGTTTCGCAGGAGCAAACGCCCACCTGAGTGTAACGGTGCTAAAGTGCTCCCAAACAACCTGGAGCCGCCGCCCACCTGTGAAACTTCGCACGACGCTGTTGACCCTCGCTCTCCTGTCCACACCCGCTCTCGCGCAATCCCCAGCCCAAACCCCGCCCATGGGCTGGAACAGCTGGAACCACTTCGCCAACAAGGTCACCGACGCCGACGTACGTTCCGCGGCCGACGGAATGGTCAGCACCGGCATGCGCGACGCCGGCTACGTCTACGTGAACCTCGACGACACCTGGGAAGGCAAGCGCGATGGGGAAGGCGTGCTGCACACCAACGAGCGCTTTCCCGACATGAAGGCCCTCGCAGACTACATCCACTCCAAAGGGCTCAAATTCGGGATCTACTCCTCACCCGGCGCCAAAACCTGCGGCGGCTATGAGGGCAGCCTGGGCCATGAGGCTCAGGACGCGAAAATGTACGCCGCCTGGGGTGTCGACTACCTCAAATACGACCTCTGCTCCCTCCAGGACGACATGCGCAAAGCCAAAGAGGCGCACCCCGACGACCCACGCCTCGAGTTCCGCATGATGCAAGCCGCCTACAAGAAGATGGGTGACGCCCTCAAGGCCACCGGTCGCCCCATCCTCTACAGCCTCTGCCAGTACGGCCTCGACGAGCCCTGGAAGTTCGGCCCCGGCGTGCAGGCCCAGATGTGGCGCACCACCGACGACATCAACGACACCTACGCCCGCATGATGGGGATCGCCTACGGCCAGGTCGGCCTCGAGAAGTTCGCCGGCCCCGGCCACTGGAACGACCCCGACATGCTGGAGATCGGCAATGGCGGCATGAAAACAGAGGAGTACCGCACCCACATGAGCCTGTGGGTGCTGCTCGCGGCACCGCTGCTCGCCGGAAACGACCTCAGCAAAATGAGCCCCGCAGATAAAGCCATCCTGACCAACCGCGAAGCCATCGCCATCGACCAGGACCCGCTCGGCAAGCAGGCCGAACGCGTCTGGCAGCGCGGCGACCTCAGCCTCTGGCGCAAGCCGCTCACCGGCAATCGCTTTGCCATCGGTCTCGTGAACAACTCCTGGGGTACCCGCGACGTGCCGTTCGATCTGAAGGAGATCGGCTTTGCCTCAGGCGCAAACGTCCACGACGTCTGGACCGGGGAGGACCTCGGCCACTGGAACGGCGCAAAGAGCTTGACCGTGGAAGGCCACAGCGCTCAACTTTGGATCTTCAGCAAGTAAGCGGACGCTAGCCGCGCTCAAGCCCTTGCGGGCGAGCGTCTAGCGACAACAACCGCCGGCAATGGAAGGGATAATCGTGACTTCATCGGCATCGGCAACGCCGGTGTTTTCCTTTTCAGGCAAGTACCGCATGTCCTCGTCGCGAACATAGACGTTCACAAACGAGCGCAGCTTGCCTTCGGGCGTAAACAGGTGCTGCTTCAGCGCAGGGTAGGTCTCAACCAGGCCCTGCAGACCGGCAGCCACCGTCGTACCGGCGATGTCAACCGTCTCCTGCTTGTCCGTATACGCCCGTAGCGGGGTAGGGATATGAATCTTCATGACCGAACTCTCATTCCTTTGGGAACTCCTGAACTGCAATAGCTCCGATGCTAACTGACGTCGACCGGCTGCGGCTCGAACGCCTTGTCCTCTTCGCCCGTACCGGTCAGCAGAAAGCTGTTCGTCACCGTAGCTTTGCCCGCCTGCTTGTCGCCATCCACCGCCGTGATGATGTAGCTGCAGCCAAACCAGTGCGCCTCCGCGAAATCGGTCGCTGACCATCGCGCCGGATGATCCGGGTGCGAGTGGTAAAACCCCACAATGTCCAGCCCTAGCTTTCGCCCCTCACGCTGCGCCGCCATCAGCTCTCGTGGGTCGATGTGGTATCGGTTGTGCGCCGAATCCGTCCGCGTATTGCCAGCACGCATCAACGAAGCGACCTCCACGGCAGCCCCGCCCGCCTTGCCCAGCAGGATCCCGCAACACTCATCCGGGTAGGTCTCTTCACCATGA
>CAXTGN010000489.1:0-4224 GCA_964243455.1 uncultured Acidobacteriaceae bacterium | reverse complement strand
AGTTAAGGGTGCAGTACTTCCTCTTCGGGCTGTAACCATGAAGGCACATGGATCTTGTTGCTGGCCAGGAAGGTGCAATCGCACATACATCCCGGGCAGGTGAAGTGCCCTGCGGAGCACTGATTCATCTCATCGGCAAACAGAACGGTATAGCAATCCACGCAGCGCGCAGTCTCAGGAGGTAACACGCGTAAGTCCTTTCAAGTGAAGCAAGTTCAGCAGCTGATCCTTACTAGAAAGCATGCCCGTAGGGGTCGCCAACTGGACTTTGGTCGCATTACTGGCCCCACGGTGTTCCGTTCTGCTCAGCGCGCGGCAGCGGGTACAACTGTGTAGCTCTCATTACCTGACCTCTTGCGATGAACAACCTGCTGGGCCGCAGGTACCCGCGAGAACGTGTTGCCCTCAATGCTCCAAACAGCCGTGGGTGCACCTGGGTTGTGCCCTGCGGTTTCGGTCAGCACACCCGTACCAAAGCCGACACAGGTGTTTCGTGCGATGTGCATCTCGTCGGTGCTGTTGTCATCGCTCCACGCCTGCGCGATGCATGCGCCTTTCGGTGCCGGCTCGCCCGTCTCGTAGAGCAGGGTGTTGCCTTCGATGAAGGAGATGTGTCCTCCAGTGAGGGAAGGCCCCACGATGGCCGCCTGTTCACCCAGCGGCACGGTGAAGCGCAGACTGTTGTCGGCGACCCGCACTGAGTTTGTGTAGTTGGCAAAGTGCAGGATGCCATTCACTACGGTGTTTCGCGACAGGTCGAGGCCGCTCTCACCTTCCGAGTAAAAGGCCGTGCACAGGGAAGCGCAGCTCAGCGTGTTTCCTGTAACCGTGAGGTTCAGGTGTGGCGCGGGGTTTTCGTTGCGGTGCTTGATCAGCACCAGGGCCAATGCCGGAGCCTTCGCGTCGGCATACGCGAAGTTGCCGGAGAACACGACATCGATACTCTCCATCTGCGCCGAGTAACAACCATTCCCGCACGCCTGGGCCACGTTCCCGGTGAACAGGTTACGCACGCCGCCTTCGCTATCGAAGCACACATCGCTGCAGATATCGGCGCTGTTGCCGCTCACCGTCACGTTGAATCCCATGGAGCCCCACACACAGGCACCGCCCGCGGAGTAGCACTGATTGCCGGTGATGCTGAGGTCGCCTGCGGCGTTCACCGCCGCCGGACCACGCCAGCCAAGGTTGCCGTCCCCACCCCACCACTCGATGCCGTGACCTGTTCTCGTAAACCGGTTATTGGAGACTGTCGCGCGTATCACGTAGAGCAGATAGACCCCGATCGGACCACCGTCGTGAATGAAAGTGCTGCTGTTTCCATTCAGGCTGACGTCGGTCGTGCGGCTGCCTTCACCGCCCAGGTTGTGCGTGTTGAACAGGGCCATATTGACCAGGTGATTGCCACTGGCGTTCACGCGTGCGCAGCGCGTCGCAGTCAGAAGATAGCCGCCGACACGCCCGCTCACGGTAACGTCGCAGTCCCGCACGCTGACGTCCTGCGCGCCGTCGGCCACAAACAGGTCCGTGACGTCATCGACGCTTACAGCCGCCTCACAGCGGACGGCATTGCGTCCGCTGAGGTGCACGGTCGCCCCTCCGACAGACAGCGGGGCCTCGATGCGCAGATCCTGCCCGACACCGAGCGTGACTTCCCCTTCCAGGCGCGCGGACCGGTCCAGAACGATGACACCCGGGGCCCCCCCGAGTTTGGCTTGCTGCGCCGCAATCAACGCTCGCGCATCCGGGAGCGTTCCCTGCGCAGAGCCGAGCGGTGTCGCACAGACTGCCAGGGCCGCAAGCAGAGCCCAGCTTGCCCGGAACGACGTACCACGCTGCGGCCGGTTCGCCGTTTGCCCTTTACGCGTCCACACGTAGACCAGACCTCACGAGAGCGCTCCCCTCGAAGTGTGCGAGCAGATCGGCTGCGTTCTCGTAGACCTCGACGCACCCAGCGGCGAACAGCTCCTCACGGGACCAGCCGCCTGTCATCACGCCGATGGTGCGAATGCCCGCCTTGCCAGCGCTTTCCGCGTCGTAGGGTGTGTCGCCCAGCGCGAGGCACTCCTCCGGGGGCAGACCCAGCTTTTTGAGGGCAGCTGCGAAGATGTCGGGATGGGGTTTCGATCGGCTTGTATCGTCCGCTGTGGTTTGCTCGTCGATGAGGTCATCGATGCCAGCGACGCCGAGCAGGACCTTCAGGTCATCCTTCTCGGAGGATGTGGCTACCGCAACCTTGATGCCCGCACCCCGCACGCGCTGCAGCAACTCCCGTACCCCCGGGATCGATTCGACCTTCTGCCGAAGCCCGTTCTGGAAGACGAACTTTCTGTACGTCTTCAGGGGCTCTTCTACAACCGGCTGCTTCCACCATGGCACGAACACGGGAATGAGTTCGTCGCCGCCTTTGCCGATCTGACGACGGATGGCCTCCAGATCGAGCTCCAGCCCCATCTCGGCGAAGGCCACGCGCCAGGCCTCCGCATGCAGCCAGTTACTTTGAACGAGCGTTCCATCGATGTCGCATAACAGAGCCTTTGTCATTCTTGTTCCTCATGCGTTTAGGATGCTTGGAACCCTTCGGATCAAAGGATGGGGGCTGGGAGCACTCCATCCTGCTTTGTCATTCCGAAGGAATCTGCTTTGTGCTTATCGGGGAGTTCATGGCCAGCGATCTTCTGCAACCTGTCAGCCTCGGGGGCGCCCACGTCGAGCTCGTGCCGCTCTCCCCCACGCACCACGACGGTCTAGTCAGGGCAGTACAGGACGGTCACCTCGATCGCCTGTGGTACACCCATGTGCCCAGCCCAGAGGGCATGGGGGTGGAGATCGAGCGCCGTCTTGCACTGCAGGAAAGCGGCTCCATGCTTCCCTTCACCGTGGTCGACGTAGGCAGGGGGGAGATCGTCGGGATGACCACCTACATGAACATCGACACGGTGAACCGGCGCGTGGAGATTGGGTCGACCTGGTACGCTGCCCGCGTCCAGCGTACGGCGCTGAACACAGAGGCCAAGCTGCTGCTGCTTCGCCATGCTTTTGAACAGATGGAATGCCTTGCCGTGGAGTTCCGCACGCATTTTCTCAACCACGGGAGCCGGCGGGCCATCGAGCGGCTTGGTGCCAGGCTGGACGGCATCCTGCGCGCGCACTCGATCGCAAAGAACGGTACGGTTCGAGATACCTGCGTTTACTCGATCACGGCAGGGGAATGGCCGGCGGTTCGCAGCCATCTGGAATGGCAACTCGGGCGTCCCCGCTGAGTGAGGTACACCCCTCAGCAGGCACCGCCTAAGCCGGGCCATCGCATCCCACGTAGAGGATCACCATGCAAACCGCAGACGAGCTGAACGCAGAATTTTGTATCGAGGATCTCCTTCGCTTCGACGAGTCCCACCCTGGTATGCCTCGCGCCACGATCACCTCACCCGTGTGCCGTGCCGAGCTGTATCTGCAGGGCGCGCACCTGACCCAATGGCAACCGACCGGGCAGGCTCCGGTGCTGTTTCTCTCCGACCGCTCGGCCTTTACCCCGGGCAAAGCCATTCGCGGCGGCGTTCCTGTCATCTTTCCATGGTTCGGCGCACCGGAGACCTCGCCCGTGCACCCGCCGGCGGGCTCCGCTTCGCACGGCTATGCACGTGTCTGGCCCTGGACGCTGCGCTTTGCGGCGCTCGCGGGGGACGACCTTCACTTGTCCCTGACGCTTGACCATAACGAGCGACTGCATGCCCTGGGCTTCGATTTTCTGCAGCTGGGACTTGACCTTATTCTCGGCGAGACGCTCACCGCTCGCCTGACCGCGGCGAACACGGGGTCTGGCCCGGATGCCAGGCCTTTTCTCATGGAAGAGGCGCTGCACGCGTATCTGGAGGTCGGGGATATCCACCAGGTCGCGATTCGCGGTCTGGCGGCCACCGAATACCTGGATAAGCCTGACAACTTCCGCCGCAAAACGCAGATCGATCCCGATCTTCGCTTTACCGGCGAGGTCGACCGGCCGTACCTCAATACGACGGGCCCCGTCACCCTGATCGACCCGGCGCTGGCACGTCAGCTTGTGCTCACCAAGACCAACTCGCGCACGACGGTGATCTGGAACCCGGCAGCCGAGTTGACGGCGAAGCTCCCGGATCTGCCTCCGGAGGGCTGGGAACACTTCGCCTGCATGGAGACCGCCAACGCCGCTGAAAATGCCGTGATGCTGGAGCCAGGCCAGGCGTA
>CAXTGN010000488.1:0-4229 GCA_964243455.1 uncultured Acidobacteriaceae bacterium | reverse complement strand
GGAAGCAGCGGGCGATCTGGAAGTAGCGGTCGAAGCCGGAGATCATGAGGATCTGCTTGAAGATCTGCGGGGACTGCGGGAGCGCGTAGAAGTGGCCGGGGTGGACGCGGCTGGGGACGAGGTAGTCGCGGGCGCCTTCGGGGGTGGAGCGGGTCATGAAGGGCGTTTCGACCTCGAGGAAGCCCTGCTCGACGAGGTAGTTGCGGATGGCCATCGCGACCTTGCTGCGCAGGATGAAGTTGCGCTGCATCTCGGGGCGGCGGAGGTCGATGTAGCGGTATTTGAGGCGGGTTTCCTCGTTAGCGTTGGCGTCGTTGAGAAGGAGGAGCGTGTTGCCGACGACCTCGATGTCGCCTGTGGCCATTTTGGGGTTCGTCATGCCTGGCTCGCGGAGACGGACGGTGCCGGTGACGGCGACGACGAATTCGGGGCGCGCCTGCTCGGCCTTGGCGTGGGCCTCGGGGGCGACTGACTTGTCGAGGACGACCTGGGTGACGCCGGAGCGGTCGCGGAGGTCGAGGAAGATGAGATCGCCGTGGTCGCGGCGGCGGTTGACCCAGCCCATTACGGTCACGGAGGAGGCGGCGTCGGAGGAGGCGTCGGATGATCGAAGGGCACCGCAGCCGTGGGTGCGCTGCAGGGAGCCGAGAAAGTCTAGAGTCACGATGACGTTATTGTACGGAGTTTGGCGGCGGGACCAGAGCTGGAAGCGGCTGCGGGTGTCTTCGGCGCACCAGGCAGAAGACGGGGGCCGACGTACTTTGCGGTGGCGTCGACCAGCAGGGCGAGCAGGCCGCCGAGTGCGGTGTTGACGAGGCGGAGGCTGGCCGCGCTGCGCTCGGAGAAGCCGCCGAAGCCGAACAGGAAGACCGTGTACATGGTGAGGACCGCGGAGAAGAGGGCGTAGTTGACGCCTTGCAGTGTGAAGCACAGGTACGCGGTGAGAAGGATGAGGATGAAGTAGGTTTCGTGGTGCAGAGGCGGGAGAAGCCGGGCAAGGAACACGGTGATCGCCGCGCCGCACATGGTGCCCGCCAGCCTGGCGATCCCGCGGCTCAGGGTGTTGGCCCACTTGGGCTTCAGTACCAGCAGGGCGGTCATTGGGGCCCAGTAGCCGTTACGCAGGTGCAGATAGCGGTACACACCCGTACTGATGCCGAGAGTGATGCCGAGCTTGATGATGTACCCGTAGGTCTCGGTATTGGGATGGAACTGGTCCTGTAGACAGCGCCACAGCTGGCGGATACGTGTTTGAAGCTGACGCAGCACGGGCGGCTGTGGGGGGTCGTTCCTGTGGCTGTAGCGATGCAAAAAGCGAAAGCCGGCGAAGAGCAGCATCTGCAGCGCGCCACCGGCCAGCACCATGGCGGTACGTCCCACGGCGTAGTGCAGACCGTTGGCAAAGTAGCTCGAGATGACGACGTAGACGCCGCATTGCTGGCCAATCCAGCTGGCAGTGGTGTCCAGGTTTGCGAGCAGGCCGTAATTGAAGGCGGCGAGGACGCACAGGATCAGAACAACGGGGGTCCACTGGGCGCCGAGGCTGCCGATGAGGGTGGCCGACGCAATGCCAAAGGTCAGCATGGCCATGCTGAGCAGCGTGGACGAGAGCGCTTCGTGAAAGACAGCGAAGCCGACGGTGAAGGCAGCGCCGGCGGCAATCGAGCCGGCGCTCCCGTGCCCCGTCCATACCCCAAGCAGCAGGGCGATGGCCACCGCAATGGTTGATTCGACCGCTGGGTAGGGTGTGCTTTTGTTCCAGGGAAAGAGGGCCGTGTCTTCAGAGATGTCGCGGAGTTTCAGCATGCCAACAGCGGTTCAGAGCCCCGCACACACCGGCAGGTTGTCCGGCCCGTGCTTCCAGGAAGACGCCTAGACCTCGACGGCCTCCATGGCCAGGAAGTCCATCGGGTACGGCGTCGTCTCGACCCCGCGCGCGGCGGCAGGTGTCTCGGCGATCATGTCTGCCGTGCTCAGGCTTATGGGCATCTCGGCGGAGGCCTGTGCGACTGCCTGTTCTACGGCGAAGGCAGGCGAGTCGAGACTGGCGGCTTTGGCGACCGCGGCGGGAACCCGCTTCATCTGAAAGCAGGAGCGGCAAAAAACCGGCCGGCCCTGAGTGGGCTTGAACGGCACGGTTGTTTCTATGCCGCAGGCCGAGCACTCGGTGCGCGTCTCGGTTCGAGAGAGCGGCAGGGCCGCGGCGGCGGTTGCGCCTTCAGTAGAACGTCCCAGGCCGGCGCGTTTGGCTTTGCACAGCTTGCACCGTTTTGGGTCGTTCTTGAACTGCCGATCGAAGAAGAACAGCTGCTCGCCGGCGGTGAAGACGAAGTCGTTGCTGCAGTCGGAACATTTCAGAATACGATCGATGAATTCCATAGCACCCTCTCCCCAACGTGCGGGACAAGGCGTGAGCCGTGAACAAAGCCCTCGGAGAACTTTGTACGCGCGCTTCAGGCCTGTGATGATTTGAACTGCGGGGGGCCCGGTCCACAGGTCGGCGAAGTACACCATGTGGTTGAAAAGCTGAAGAGGGGCCCATTGCGGCACCCCTCTCCTGTGTTGCTGTGACTGGCGAGGGAGCTAGTCTTGCTCCTTGCGAACTTTCTTACGATTACGCTTGCGTGCCAAAGCTTCCTTGACGCGGCGCTTTTCGCCTGGCTTCAGGTAGAAGGAGTGACGCTTGACCTCTTTGATAATGTCCTCGGTCTGCACCTTGCGCTTGAAGCGGCGCAGGGCATTTTCAAGCGGTTCCCCTTCTTGAACTCGAACCTCTGCCAAAAGAAATACACCTCCAAACCTGCCTGTGTGGCCGTCCCTAAGCATATCCCTGCCGGTTCGGTTCTGAACACTTTTCTTCGCAGAAAAACTCTCGATCCAAAGGAGTACGTCGATCGCCGACACGTACACTACCCCATGTTTGTGGAGGGCCTATGTTGCGAGCGTTTTCAGGCCATTTTCCGGTGATTCCCCCATCATCGTACGTCGATGTATCGGCCCAGATCCTTGGGGATGTCACCCTCGGGGAACACAGCAGTGTGTGGATGAATGCGGTGTTGCGCGGCGATGTGCACAGCATTGTCATCGGGGCCCGTTCCAATGTGCAGGACAACGCAGTTCTGCACGGCCAGCGAGGCGTTTGGCCGGTGGTTGTCGGCGATGGATGCACCATTGGGCACGGAGCGATCGTGCACGGCTGTGTCCTGGAAAACGATGTTCTGGTGGGTATGGGCGCGGTGATCCTGAATGGCGCGCGCATCGGTGCGGGCTCCATCGTCGCGGCGGGCGCGGTGATTACCGAAGGCGCGCAGATCCCTGCCGGATCCCTGGTGACCGGCGTTCCGGGCAAGGTTCGGCGTCCGTTGCACAACGCCGATCTGGATCTTATCCGTACCTACGCCCAGAACTACGTGGACTACACGGCGATCTACCTGGCGGAGTCTCGCGGGGCGGCATCCATGGCCAGCGGCGCCTAACGGGAACTCGTGGCGTCTAGGCGTTTGACCCAGGGGTAACCACCTAGAATGCACCAACGTGCGGTGGAACTCTGGTATACAAGCACCCACGATGGTTCGTTCGTTTTCGTTGTGGGCCTGCGCGGCTGCGCTTGGAGTGGGAGCCGCCGCACAACGGCCGAAGTCGGCGCTTACCCCGGGGGCCGGCTCGTCCGCTGCGGCACAGCAGGGCTCGGGGAGAGGCCACGGGGATTCATACGCGGCGGAGCCGGCCGTCTTCGAGCGGTTCGATACGGTGTACCGGTTTCACGCTGACGGATCAGGAAGCAAGGTGGATACAGCGGTGGTGCGCGTGCAGAATGAAGCGGCTCTGCGCGGTCTGTCGATCCTGTCCGTCCCATACTCGGCAGGGACAAGAAGAGTGGAGTTTGTGTCGGTGCGGGTGCGAAAGCCGAACGGAACCATGGTGGAGACGCCTGTCACCGAGGCTCAGGACCAGCCGACCCGGATGACACAGGCCACCCCGCTCTACAGCGACACCCACCTTGCGCTGCTGCCGGTGCGTGGTTTGGCGGTGGGCGATCGCCTGGAATACGGGATCCGCACAGTCTTCACCGCAGCCGAGGCAAAGGATCAGTTCTGGGGCAGCGAGGGCTTTGGGCGGGGACGCGTCGTTCTGGACCGATCCGTAGAACTGCGGGTCCCGGCAGGGAAGTACCTCCAGGTGATATGCCCCAGGTATCCCGCCAAGATCGCGGACGAGGGAGACGAGCG
>CAXTGN010000487.1:0-4235 GCA_964243455.1 uncultured Acidobacteriaceae bacterium | reverse complement strand
CCCCCTTCTGTAACAATTGGAGAGCATCAAGCGCACACCGAAGTCACGCGCGAAAGCAGCACCTCACCTGGAGCGTTCATGAGCACCGTCAAGATCGGAAACAAGCAACTCGGCCCCGGCCAGCCCTGCTATGTCATTGCAGAGATCGGCATCAATCACAACGGCGACATCGATCTGGCCAAGCGCCTGATCTCCGTAGCTGTGGCCGCTGGCTGCGACGCCGTCAAGTTCCAGAAGCGCACTGTAGACGTGGTCTACACGGAGAAGGAGCTCTCGCAGCCCCGTCCCAATCCGTTCGGCGACACCAACGGCGACCTGAAGCGTGGCCTGGAGTTCGGCCAGGAGGACTACGCGGAGATCGCGAGCTTCTGTAAGCAGGTCAAGATCGACTGGTTCGTTTCGCCCTGGGACGAAAAATCCGTTGACTTCGTCGAGCAGTTCAACCCGCCGGTTTACAAGATCGCCTCGGCATCCCTCACGGACGACAACCTGCTGAGGCATGTGCGCGCCACCGGCAAGCCGATCATCGCGTCGACGGGCATGAGCACCTACGATGAAATTAACCACGCCATCGACGTGCTGGGCCGGGACAACACGATCCTTATGCACACGACATCCACCTACCCGGCGAAATATGAGCAGCTCAACCTTCGTGCTATCCCGACCATGATCGAGCGCTACAACATCCCCGTCGGCTACTCGGGCCACGAGACCGGCATCCCGACCACGGTCGCCGCTGCCGTCCTTGGTGCCTGCTGCGTGGAACGGCACATCACGATGGACCGTGCCATGTGGGGCTCCGATCAGGCTGCCTCGCTCGAGCCCAACGGCATCAGCCGCCTCGTCCGCGACATCCGCCTCTGCGAGCAGTCCATGGGCGACGGCGTGAAGCGCGTCTACGAGGAAGAGATCCCGGTCATGAAGAAGCTGCGCCGGGTCGGCGCTGCCGTTTAAGCGATGCCCCTTTCTGAGACACAGCTTACAGATGGCCTGCAGACCCTGCAGGCCATCGCCTTTGACGTCGACGGCGTGCTCACAGATGGCACCCTGCTCTGGTCCACAGGCACCGTCGACGAAACCAAGCGCTTCAGCTTCGCCGACATCATGGGCATTTCCCTGCTGCGGCGTCTCGGCATCAAGCTGGCGCTCATCTCGGGCGAGCCCTCGCCGTTGGTGGACCGCTACGCGGCGAAGATGCACCTCCATCACGTCGTCAAGGGCACCCGCGACAAGGCTTCTGCTGTCCGCGAGTTCAGCACCAGGTTCAGTGTTCCCCTGGAGCACACCTGCTTCTTCGGCGACGACGTGAATGACCTCTTCGCCATGGAGATCACCGGGCTCTGTGCCTGCCCTGCCAACGCCGCTGCGGATGTGCGCCAGTTTGTCGGCGAACATGGCTTTGTAAGCAAAAAGGACGGCGGCCTTGGTGCCGTCCGCGAGTTCGCCGACACCCTGCTGAACGCTCGTAACCTGCGTGGCCGCGACGTCTTTCTGCTGCGCCCGCCTGAGTAGCCGCGGTGCCCTGCTGAGCACCCTCGTATCTCCGCTTCCCTGCATCAGCCCGTACCATAGGAACCGATGATTAAGCTGTCCGACTACGTCCTGAAGTTCGTCGCCGATCTCGGCATCAAAGACTGTTTCCTCGTCACCGGTGGCGGCGCCATGCACCTCAATCAGTCGCTCGCCGGCGAGACCCGCATCAAGCCGGTCTGCAACTCGCACGAGCAGGCCTCCGCTATCTGCGCCGAAGGCTATGCCAAGGCGACTAACGGCCTCGGCTTCTGCATGGTCACCACCGGCCCTGGCGGCACCAACGCCGTCACGGGCGTTGCGGGTGCCTGGCTTGATTCCACCCCGGTGCTCTTCGTCTCAGGCCAGGTGAAACGCCCCGACCGCATGTTTGACGCGCTCACCGGCAAGCCGCTCGGCATGCGCCAGCTCGGCGTGCAGGAGGTCGACATCTGTTCCATCGTGCGACCCATTACGAAGTACGCCGAAACGATTCTCGAGCCCAACGACATACGCTACCACCTCGAGAAGGCCGTCTTTCTCGCGCTCAACGGCCGCCCCGGTCCCGTCTGGATTGACGTGCCTCTGGACGTGCAGGCCACGCCCATCGATGAAACGCAGCTGCGCGCCTTCGACCCAGCCGAGTTCGCCAACGACACGACCCTGATGGGCACGGCAAATATTCCCTACGAGGTACAGCGCGCCATCGAGGCCTTCAACGCCTGCGGGCGCCCCCTGCTTTTTGCCGGCAACGGCATCCTGCTCGCCCGCGCCGAGGCCGAGTTTGAGGAGTTGCGCAAGTACCTCGGCATTCCCTCCGTCGCCACGTGGTGCGCCGCCGACCTCATCAACTCCGACGATCCGACCTATGTCGGCCGCCCCGGCAACGTCGCCGCCCGCGGGTCGAACTTCGCGCTCCAGAACTGTGACTTCCTCATGGTGCTCGGCGCACGCATGGACATGGCCATCACCGGCTATGCGCCGCAAAACCTTGCCCGCGAGGCCCACAAGATCACCGTCGACATCGATCAGGCCGAGCTCAACAAGCTGCATCCGCACATCCAGCAACCCGTGTGTGCCGATGCCAGGGCATTCCTCACCGAGCTCCTGAAGCACAAGGACCAGCTCAAACCCAGAGACTTCAAGCCCTGGCAGGATCGCTGCGCCGACTGGAAACATCGTTACCCAGTCGTCACCGAAGAGCAGAAAACGCCCGAAGGTCTGGTCTCGGTCTTCAACCTCGCCGATGTCGTCGGCACTGAGGTCGACGCGGGAACCCGCATCGTCGTCGGCAACTCGGGCTCCGGCATCGAAATTTTCTTCCTCGGCTTCCCCATCCTGCATTCGCAGCGCCTGTACCACACCGCTGGCCTCGGTTCTATGGGTTATGCCATTCCCATGGCTATCGCGGTCTCGGTTGCAAACCCCGGCAAGGAGGTCATCGCGGTGGATGGCGATGGCGGCTTCATGTTCAACATCCAGGAACTCGAGACCATCCATCGGCTGCAGCTTCCCATCAAGTTCTTCGTCCTCAACAACGATGGGTATAGCTCCATCCGCGCCTCGCAGACGGCCTACTTCAAACAGCCTTCCATCGGTGCCGATCGCAACACGGGCCTCACGATCCCCAATCTTTCTGACGTAGCCGAAGCCTTTAAGCTTTCGAGGTATGTCATCCACAAGCAGACGGATCTCAACGAGGTCCGCAAGGTTCTGGACATGAAGGGGCCCGTGGTCTGCGACGTCAACGTGCTTCCCGACGAGGTCCGCGCCCCACGCCTGCAGAGCTACCAGAAGCTCGACGGCACCTTTGTCTCCAAACCTCTCGAAGACCTGTTCCCGTTTCTGTCGCGCGAGGAGTTCTTCGCCAACATGATCGTCAAGCCTTTGGAGGAGTAGGAAGAAGTCCTACGCATTCCGCTCAGGGCGCGGGTTCCGTGTTCAGAACTGCTTCAGTGATGCGCGGAACCTTGCCCTTCTGTATACGCCTTGCCACACGAGCGCCGAGCCGGATCATCGGCTCCTCTACAAGGTGGTACAGCAGCAACGGCGGCAGGATCAGGGTGGCCGCAAAGCCACCTAGGCGAAGGGGCGTGGGTTGCCCCTTCAGGGCATGCACAAGCACCATCAGCGCTGTGATGTGCGTCAGGTAAATGCCGTAGGAGTACTTTGCAATCGTGTGCGCCACCTTGCGCACACTGGGACTTGTCTGTTCCTTGAAGTAAGGCAGCGCGAGGCCCAGCACCAGGCAGGAAATCCAGTTATGCCTCCACGCGCCAAAAGCCTGATTGAGCGCGATCAGGAGCAACAGAAACACAGGAAACAACCACGCGGGTAGTGGTCTCCGTGAGCGCTTCCAGAGAACATACGCCATGGCACCCGGCAGGAAGCACGGGACACACATAAAGAAGTTCGAGTCTCCCGAGAGAAAGAAGCAGTAAGCGAAACCTGCCGCAAGAACATCCAGAACCACAATGGGCCATACGCCCTTGATCCGGCGTGCCAGCAGGAAAAGTACCGGCAAGAAGATATACATATCCATCTCCACCGGCAGGGTCCATCCGGCAGGGACGATCTCTCTCCGGTGCACGAGATTGAAGGTGAGAGTCGCATTCGACAGCAAACCCACCAAGTCGGGTGGTCGATAGACGAAGTCCGGATACCACTCGGGGATCCTGAACACCACAACGAGCGCCATCATGGCAAGCCAAAGTGGGTAAAGGCGG
>CAXTGN010000486.1:0-4235 GCA_964243455.1 uncultured Acidobacteriaceae bacterium | reverse complement strand
CTCGTCGTTGAAGTCCTCCACGGCCCAACCCGTGATGTTCTCCGCGCAGCCTTCAATCCACCAGCCGTCCAGCACACTCAGGCTGGGCACGCCGTTCAGCGCGGCCTTCATGCCGCTGGTGCCGGAAGCCTCATAGGGACGCAGTGGCGTGTTGAGCCAAACGTCGACGCCACCGGTCAGCTGCTCGCCCAGTTCCCAATCATAGTTTTCGAGATACAGGATCCGCAGCTTGGAATCGTTCAGCCGACCTGCGGCAGAGAAGACTTCGCGAATCAGGGCCTTGCCGGCGTTGTCAGCGGGATGCGCCTTGCCCGCATACAGAATCTGCAGCCCGCCCAGCTTTTCGGCAACCGCATGCAACCGCTCTGGATCGGTGAAGAGCAGGCTGGCGCGCTTGTATGTAGCCACACGGCGAGCAAAGCCAAGGGTCAGAACATCCGGATTCAACTCGATGCCGGTACGCTGCTTCACCGTAGCGAAGAGCCGCGCCTGGCCCCTCTTATGGGTCGCCTCGATCGCGGCAGGCTCAATGCCGTAGGCATTACGGAAGAACTGGTTGTCGTGCCGCCAGGCCGGGATCTCTTTGTCGAAGAGCTCCTGGAAGTCCGGGGAAGCCCACGTTGCGGCATGAACGCCGTTGGTGATCGAGTGAATCGTGTACTCCGGGAACATGCCCTGCGACACCTTGCCGTGCTGCATGGCCACGCCGTTCACGTATCGGCTGAACCGCAGAGCGAGGTAGGTCATATTCAGCAGGCCATTGTGGAAGCCGCCAAAGCGGTCGATCGCGGAGGCGCGCTCATGCCCGAGCACACGGTAGGTGTGATCGAGGCCGAACTGATCATGGCCCGCAGGGACCGGTGTGTGGGTTGTAAAAACACAGTGCTCGCGGACGAAGCTGGCGTCGTCCTCGGTAGCGTCGCGCAGCGGAACGCCGGCGAGGTGATCTTCCATCAGGCCGATGGTGAGCAGGGCGGCGTGGCCCTCGTTCATGTGGTGCACCTCGGGCCGACAGCCGAGCGCGTGCAGCAGGTGAATCCCGCCCAGGCCCAGCACCGCTTCCTGGCAGAGGCGGTAGTAGTTGTCGCCCCCGTAAAGGTGATCCGTGAGGCGCCGATCCCAGGGATCATTCCCTGCCACGTCGGTGTCCAGCAGGAAGACCGGAAGAATATGCCCTGTGACGCCAACCACGTCGAAACGCCAGGCCCGAATCGTCACGTCGCGGCCCTGGAGAGAAATGGTTACGGTCGAACCAGCCTCGGGGAGGGTCTCCTCGGGAAGCCAGGGCACATCGGACTCGGTCTGCTGTCCACTGGCGTCGAGGTGCTGGCGGAAGTAGCCGCAACGATGGGCCAGCGAGACGGCGACCATGGGAGCACCGGTGTCTGCCGCCGAGCGCAGCGTATCGCCGGCAAGCATGCCGAGCCCGCCCGAGTAGGTCGGGAGCGTCTTGCTCAGCGCGATTTCCATGGAAAAGTAAGCGACGGTGCGCTCGGAGAGGTCAATAAAGGGGACCGGTGTACTGGAAGAGCGGGCAAGAGCCATACGGGACATTCCTTTTGCGGCGATGGATCTCATCACCGGGGTGGTCTTCCTCAGACAATGCTGCCGGGACATCCCGGAACAGGCAATGCACGTATCGCTGAGACTTTGGTGTCTTCTTGATGGAAGTTTACCAAATTGGCAACGGAATAGTTCATTTGTAGGTCGAGAACGACACCAGACTGGACACTAAAGCGGCAACACGGGGATCGTCACTGAATCTTACGGGGTATGGAAACCGCTATGCGGGTTAGGTGCTCTTGAACCCGATCTTCATCGTCAGGCCAAGCACCAGAGCAAGAATCAGCGCCAGCGTCGTCAGGCCGCCGGCTCCCCGAAGACGCCTCCGCGCCGCCTCAATCGCCACGATGAGGAGGTAAACAAGCAACGTCAGAATCAGACCGTCAAGCACAAAGACGCGGCCAGGAGCCGTCTGTACCGGCCAATACAGCGAGCGGAAGCTGGGAAGCGCTGGAAGAAACGCGCCGGCCGTCATCAGAAGCAGGAACAGCAACGTCTGCAGCACCACAAGGATGGCTTTCTTGAACACCGGGGGCAGCTCCCTTCTGCAGTGATGGTCGGTTGAGTGTACCGCCGCGCCCACGCGACTGGCCTGGACCGCTGTTGCGACAAGAGGTTCTTATCCACCGTCGCCGCATTAGGGCGTGTGCGCTTCAAAAACGGCCAGCCGCCGTTCAAGCTCCCATTGCAGTTCGGCGCGCTTGTTGGCCGCAAGAAAGGTCCCGCAACTCGCACTCGGCTTGCTCGCCGCGGATAGCGGGCCGGTGCAAGCCGGCACCGGATGCGTGAAGTCGTCGGGGCTGACCCACAAGCTTCGGCCGGGCAGAAAACTGTGGTCCAGCGAGGTGCGGGCCGAGCGTTTGAGGTCGGGGTAGGTCAGGTTCTGCTCCTCGGCGGCCTTCACATACTCATGTGTCAGATCGATACGGCTGACACCCTCGTCATCCGTCGAAAGTGCCACGGGCACATGCGCCGCACGGTACGCTGCCAGCGGGTGGTCCGTGCGCGCCTGGCCGAGGATGACGTCATTGGAGGTCAGATTGACCTCCACCATCACGTGCCTGTCGGCCATCTCCTTCAGCAGGGCATTCGGGTCATCCTCGTACAGCACATCCATGCCATGCCCAATGCGTTCGGCATGTCCCAGCTCAATTGCCTCCCGTATATGAAAGCGAAGCCCATCCGGCGGCACCATGCCGAAGGCGAGCTCGCCCGCATGCAGCGAAATGCGCACCCTGGGATACACCGAATGGAGGTAATCGAGCATGAGCATTTGCAGGTGGTAGTTCCCCATACTCACGCGGCCGTCCTCGGGCATGACGAAATTGATACCGACGACAAGCGGGTTGCCGGAGTCGAGCTCTGCCTGCGCGACCTCGAAGCCAAGCAAGGTCTGCGCAAAGACCTGCTGGGGTGGAAAGCCGCGAAGGACCTGGTAGAGGAAGCGGATCTGGACACCACATGGCGCAGTCGAGAGGCAATCCGCTCCCGTCACCCGCCCAAGGGACTTGCCTCGAGCGCTGAGCACCGTGTCCAGGGGCACATGCTCCAGTGTCAGTCGTTTTGTCTCGGCGTCCTCGAACTCCTTGCGATCAACCGCGACTTCATCCCGGAGACCGGCAGCCAGGAGGGCGCCCCGTAACGAGGCCAGCTGGGTCGTGTAGTCCTTTTCGCTTACACCAGGCCAACCCAGCTTGTACCCAAGCGTCGCCGCATGCGTAAAGGTCGGCGTGTCCATGATCTCCAGATACTGCTCGTTCTGCCCCCCGGCCCTCGTGGCGACCTCATCCAGCCACTCGCCGGTAAAGGCCTTCAGGCCGCCAAAGCGGTCAAACGTAGCAAAGAACTGGTCGTGGCCGTTGATGCCCTCGCTGGGCACAAACGCCCGCATGCTGAAGCTGTCTATCAGGTCGTCATACAGCGGCTGGCGATTGAGCGCATCGGCAGCGGCGACCTCCCACTCGTCGCAGTCGTTGGGCTTGTCATGCTGCGGCTTCACGAAGCGCACCCCGTTCTGCCCTTCCGGCACGGCGGGCTTCCCCGCATCGACCGAAGCCACACAGAGGCCCTCCTTCGCTGCTTCCGCGATGAAGGTTTCCGCATAGATCGCGCCGGACAGGTGCATATGGAGATCGCCGCCTTTGGGAAAGGGCCTCAGAAACGCGTAGAGCTCCGGCGCACCGAGCGCCTTGGCTGCGTTGAAGGCGCGCGCGGCACGCGTCTCCCCGGGCGTTATGGAAGGGGCATGCGCAAGGGTCTTGCTGCCCGATATGACGGTTTGCGCCTCGATGGACGGCGAGGCAAAGATAAGCAGAAACGTCAGCGCAGGGACATAGCGACGGAAACAAAGCAACATCGAGCACCTTGGGGATGAGCGGATGCTTCAGCATACTGCGCAGGCTCCCCTGCGAGCCTCTGAGCCCCTCATTCCAAGGTGCTTTGCGGAGAAGCCTGCCGTTGCTATACTGAGCAAGTCGTTTTGAAGGCCCCTGCCCTTCAAGGTGCAGCGAGGCCGCGATCCTCCTCACATCAGGCAGGCGTTCAGAACGCGAACCGGCGCAAGAACGCACGCGCAGGACCTCTTCCTCACCCAGGAAGGCCAGATAGCTCAGTGGTAGAGCGCGGCCCTGAAAAGGCCGGCGTCGGCGGTTCGATCCCGTCTCTGGCCACCA
>CAXTGN010000485.1:0-4237 GCA_964243455.1 uncultured Acidobacteriaceae bacterium | reverse complement strand
CTCCCCGGTAAACAGCTTCCGGATAAGGGCCTGGCGAATCCAGGGTTCCGGGCAGAACTCCACCCGCATCAGATGTTCACTCTTGCTGAGGATCTGGATCGGCAGCGAGAGCGTCGCCCTTTCCGCTTCGCTGTACAAGACAAGCTGCGCTGACCCTCCAATCTGTTCCCAGTCCTTCGGGGCGGCAAGCGATCCACCGCCAAGGGACAGATCACGAAGCCGGCAAGGCAAGCTCACCGAGTGGTGCTCTCTCACGCCTCCGACGTCGGACAGGGTTGTCCACTCGACCGCAACGCTCTCCGAGGTGGCAAAGCGTTCGTCACGCCGGCGGTGGGGCGGTTCCACGCAGGCCAGCGCCGCCACGGCCAGCAGCGCCACATTCACCAGGGACCAGGCGATGTTGGCACTGTACCCCTGCGTCCCGTGTGCTGGACTAAAGCGGACAACATGAAACAGAACGCCTGCCAGCGTTGCCACGGCGATCCCTGCGTAGGGCCACAGGAACTTCCATTGCACGGTCATGTGTGAGGACGACAGTCCCTTTGCCGTGACCTTGAACGCTCGCCCAAACGGACGGATCAGCCCGGTCATCACGGTTCTCACGATAACGATCGCTGTAAGCAGCTGTGTGACATCCGTCATGATCGGCAGAACACGATTTTCCGTCAGGTAATACATGAACAGGAGATTGGCCACTACCATGGGCGCGAGGTGATAGACCAGCTCCGCCGGGGTCGCACGCATGGCGGAGGTGCCCGTGAACCAGTAGAGAAGCGGGGCGATGACGATCATCAGCTTAAAGGTCGCTCCTGAAACCCAATACAGGACCGTATCGAAGAAAGCGATGCGGTTGATCAGAGACACCCGTCCTCTGCCGGCGAAGGACCATCGCGTAAAGATCTGCTGCACCGCGCCAAGGCACCAACGCGCCCTCTGTGAGATGAAGTCCACCAGCGATTCGGGCGCCAGGCCTAGCGAAAGCCGTTCATTGAGAAAGATCGTACGATATCCAAACTCCTCGAATTTGAACGTCGTCAGCATGTCCTCCGTGACCGTCTCCACCGCCATTCCCTTCGCTTTCACGAAGGCTTCGGTTCGGAAGACGGCCGAGGTGCCGCAGCAGAACGCCGCACCCCACGCATCCTTGGATGGCAACAGGCAGTTGAAGAAGAATCTCTGCTCATCAGGCCACACAGAAGAGCAAAGCAGATTGGCCTGGATCGGATCCGGGTTGAAAAAGTGCTGAGGCGTCTGCACGATCCCGATCCCAGGATCATGGAACAACCCAAGCGAACGTCGCAGAATCGACCGATGAGGGACAAAATCGGCGTCAAGGATCAGAAAGAAACTGGGTGGTCGGTCGGACGCGAGCGCTTGTCGGAGGCCGTTGTTGATGTTGCCCGCCTTCGCGTGTTTGCCCTTGATTCGCGATACATAGCGCACGCCCAGCGATGCCGCCAGTTCGCGCGCCCATTCACGATTGCCATCATCCAGCAGCCAGACTCTGAGGTCCGGATGATCGATGGCAAGGGCGCCAACCATCGTCCGCTCCAGGATGTCCGGCGATTCGTTATAGGTCGCAATGAACACATCGGCAGGAAGGTCGTGGTTGGCTGAGTTCTCGTAAGCCGTCGCTTCATCGCGCCGATCAACCGTGCGCGACATGAAGAAGTACACCAGCAGTGAACTCGTCAGCGTGAGGAGCTCAACCAGCAGAAACGCGCGCGCCCAAAGCGCCTGCAACGCATTCTGGTGAAGCGGCAGCGTGTTACAGGCGCGCCACCACATGTATCGAACCGTAAGGCCACCACACAGAACCGCGGCAACGGCCCTGTTCCAGGAGGACCGTCCATCCTGCAACTCAAACACAACCAGAAGCACACCAAAGGTCACCAGAACGGGCGCCCACGTCGAAAGATCAAGCATCGGTTCACCAGGGGCGAGAAAGCTCGCCGTGCAGAGGCCGTCAGGAGCGTCCTAAAGGCGTTGAGATAGCCACAACGTCAGCAGGTTGGTTGGCTGGGTCGGGATACGCACCCGGGCTGTGCGACCGATAAGACATGGCACATCGCTCGTCTCGGCTCCAGAGAGCGGGTCCAGCCGGATCACGATCGTCGCCAGGTCCTCCGTGGAGCGCCGCACCGGTGCCGCGGCCAGCTTCGCATCCAGCTCCCGTTGCGCATCTCCCGAAACGCTCATCACCGTACCCGTACGCTGGATCGACTCACCCGTTAACTTGATCTCCACCTTGCTCTTCAGCATGATGGCCGACACCCTGTCCTGCGGCACCTCCGCCAGCACAAATTGCCGGTTGCAATCCACCAGCGAGAGTACGGGAGCGTCCGCTTTTACATGCTCGCCGTTGATCGCGTTCAGCTTCCAGATCATTCCGGCCGAAGGCGCACGCACCTCCGAACTGCCCAGCAGCGATGTCCGCTCACCTTCGGCCTCCGCGGCACTATGCGCCTCCCGTGCCTGCGCCATCGCCGCATCCAGCTCTCTCGCGTTCTCAGCTAGCCGTATGCTCACCTCATCGGCTCTTTGGGTGGAGTACGCCACATCGTTGTTGGCGCCAGGCTCTGCAAGCACCCCGTGGTGCCCCGCCTCGACCTCCGTTTGCAGCGACGCATACACCGCCCGCTGCGCACGCACCTGATTCGCCAGCACCTGCTGCGCGGATGTCAGCTTGTCATACGCCGCCCTGGCAATCACACCCCATCCGACCAGCTTCTGCCCACGCGTTACTTCAACATCCGCCTCCTCGAGCGCCGCCTGCTTGGCCGCCAGCGTCAGCCGCGCCTCCTCGGCCTGCTCCGCCATACGCTGGCTCATCGCCTGGGTATGCACGGCGGCTCGCGACAGCAACACGCGACGCATCGCTTCCAGCGCTTTCTGTTCTTTGGCCAGCGACGCCGCCGTGGACCGCGCCGCCTCCTCGGTCATCCGCAAATTGTCCAGGTGCTGGCGGTCCGTCAGCGCATTCCCCACGCGGCCAAGCAACGCACCCGCCCGCACTGTGTCTCCGGCCGTTGACGGCACATCCACCAACATCCCTTCAATCGGGGTGCGGACGTCCAGAACATAGGTCGACACCACCGCATCCGAGGTCGCAATGTACTCGCGATCGCTCAGCACGCCATAACCGCCGATCAGGGCAGCCGCCACCGCGAGTGCGATCTTCAGCGGTTTGGCAGGAAGGCTCAGGCGGCGGCTCTCGGCAGCAGTCGGCAGGAACGGTGGCAAAGAAGTGGTCAGATCAGACATCTTGAAGAACCCTCAACCTCCCTTTCGGCCAATTGCCGGAAATCCTTAACGAACTTCCGCCGAAGTTGTACGGAAACCGCTGGCCCGCACCATCTCGGCACTTCTTCCAAGACTCCTCCCACCTTCGCTCGCTCTTCGCTTATCCTGTAAGGATGGATTTCCAGCTCGTCACCGAATACACCCCGCAGGGCGATCAGCCAGCCGCCATCGCGCAACTGGTCGACGGCGTCAGCTCCGGCGAAAAGGATCAGGTGCTCCTCGGCGTCACCGGCTCCGGCAAGACCTTCACCATGGCCAAGGTCATCGCCGAGCTCAACCGCCCGGCGCTCATCCTCGCCCACAATAAAACCCTCGCCGCCCAGCTCTTCCACGAGTTCAAGCAGTTCTTCCCCAACAACGCCGTCGAGTACTTCGTCAGCTACTACGACTACTACCAGCCCGAAGCCTACATCCCCTCCGGCGACCTCTACATCGAGAAAGAATCCACCATCAACGACGAGCTCGACAAGCTCCGTCTCTCCGCCACCCGCTCCCTTTTCGAACGACGTGACGCCATCATCGTCAGCTCCGTCAGCTGCATCTACGGCCTCGGCTCGCCGGAGGCCTACTACGGCATGCTCATGCTCCTCGAGAAGGGTCAGAAGATCAAGCGGGCCGACATTACCCGGCGCCTCGTCGAAATCCTCTACGAGCGCAATGACGTCGACTTCCGCCGCGGGACGTTTCGCGTAAGAGGAGACATCATCGAGGTCTACCCCACCTACGACGAGAACGCCTTCCGCATCGAGCTGTTCGGCGACGAGATCGAATCGCTCTCCCAGATCGACCCCCTCTTTGGCACCGTCAAGCAGAAGTACGCCCGCCTCCCCATCTACCCCAAGAGCCACTACGTCGTCCCGCCCGACCGCAAGAAGACCGCCACCGAATCCATCCGCAACGAGCTCGGCGAGTGGGAGACCCAGCTCGAGCGCGA
>CAXTGN010000484.1:1352-4238 GCA_964243455.1 uncultured Acidobacteriaceae bacterium | reverse complement strand
AAAGATGGCCGCCGCGATCGCTTCGACCGCCAGAAGGTCCTGGACGGCCTGCTGCACAGCTGCCAGAAGCGCACCGTTTCCGCCACCCAGATGCAGGCCATCGTCGACGAGGTCGAAGCCGCCGTCATCGACTCCCCCGAGCGCGAACTCTCCACCCCCGCCATCGGCGAGCTCATCATGACCCGCCTCAAAGACATCGACTCCGTCGCCTACATCCGCTTCGCCTCTGTCTACCGCGACTTTAAAGACGTCAACGAATTCAAGCAGGAGCTGGAAGGGCTATTGCGGGGACGGGATCCGAAGGGACGCGGGAAGGCGACGCGCTGATGAGCAGGTTGTTAGTTCTTAGTTGTTAGTGAGGGCCCGTGAAGTCGTTTCGAGAACTCAAGGTGTGGCAAGCATCCATGGACCTGACCATGCTGATCTACGACCTGACCTCAGGCTTTCCTGGTCACGAGCTGTATGGCCTTTGCTCCCAGATGCGTCGGGCGGCTGTGTCCACCGCCAGCAATCTTGCAGAGGTTTCAGCTCGCTCCACCAAGAAGGACTTCAGACAATTCGTCGTCATAGCCCGCGGTAGCAACTCTGAGCTCCAGACGCAACGGATGATCGCAGCCCGTCTCGGATACGGGGTCCCTACCCAAGGTCAGGATGCAGAGCGGCTAGCGGCCGAGGTAGGTCGCATGCTGAACGGCCTTGCACGTTACCTCAAAGCCAAGCCGCCCAACGATCCCACACTAAGAACTAACAACTAATAACTCCAGGAGTCCACGTGTCCGCAGAAACCCGCACCCACCCCATCACCCTCATCCCCGGAGACGGCATCGGCCCCGAAGTCACCGCACAGGTCGTCGCCATCCTCCAAGCCGCCAGCGCACAAACCGGCTGCAGCTTCGACTGGCACCGCTTCGACGCCGGCGCGGACGCCTACGCCAAGACCGGCGAGTACATCCCCCAGGCGCTGCTCGACTCCATCGCCACCGACAAGGTCGCCCTCAAAGGCCCCGTCACCACGCCCATCGGCGGCGGCTTCAGCTCCATCAACGTGCAACTGCGCAAAAAATTTGACCTCTACGCCAACTTCCGCCCGGTCAAATCGCTCCCCGGTCTCAAGTCCAACTACCCGAACGTCGACCTCGTCATCTTCCGCGAGAACACTGAAGATCTCTACGCCGGCGTCGAGTACATGGCCACGCCCGACGTCGCGCAGTCGATCAAGATCATCACTCGCAAGGGCTCCCTGCGCATCGCCGAAGCCGCCTTCGCGTACGCCCGCAAGCACGGCCGCAAAAAGGTTCACGCCATTCACAAGGCCAACATTATGAAGCTTTCCGATGGCCTGTTCCTCAAGTGCTGCAAAGAGGTCGCCGAGAAGTACCCCGACATCACCTACGCCGAGCACATCGTCGACAACACCTGCATGCAGCTCGTGCTGAACCCCTACCAGTACGATGTGATCCTTACCGAAAACCTCTACGGCGACATCCTCTCGGACCTCTGCTCTGCGTTCGTCGGCGGCCTCGGCCTCGTCCCCGGCGCCAACCTCGGCGTCTCCGGCGCCATCTTCGAAGCTGTGCATGGCTCGGCTCCGGACATCGCGGGCCAGGATAAAGCCAACCCCACCGCCCTGCTCCAGTCCGCCATCCTCATGCTCCACCATCTCGACGAGCCCACGGCCGCCGGCAAGGTGCAGACCGCGCTTGAAAAGGTCTACGCCGAAGGCAAGTCCCTCACCCGCGACATCGGCGGCACCGCCGGCACCAAGGCGTTCGGCGAAGCCGTGATCGCAGCCCTGTAACGCAAAACTAGCGAGTGTACACCCCATAAGCAAGCGAGGTGTACACTCGCTCCATGGACGTCACTATCACCCAGTTCCGTCGCGACCTCTTCAACCTCGTCGAGCAGGCGATGAGTGGCGTAGAAGTCCATGTCACACACAAGGGCAAGGGCTTCACGCTTAGGCCGGATCATGCGCCTCCTGACAAGCTAAGTCGCATCACGCCGTTGGACCTGGTGATCGGAGACCTGGACGACCGTCCCGATAAGGAAGCGATGCGTCTGGAATGGGAGAAGGATTGGGCAGACCTTGATCGCCTACCTTGATACCAATGTCGCAGTTTGGCTCTCTCACGGCAGGCTGCGTCACCTCAGCAGAGATGCTCTTCGAATGGTGCGGGACGCTGATCTCCTCCTCTCCCCTATGGTGATGCTCGAACTCGAGTACCTTTACGATCTTAGCCGAGCAAAGCTGCGTTCACGCGAAGTCGTACGCAAGTTGCAGGACGAAGTACATTTAAGAGTCTGCGATCTCAGCTTTGAGAAGATAGCGAGCACGGCCCTGGATGAGGGTTGGACCACGGACCCCTTCGATCGCTTGATTGTGGCCAACGCAAAGGCGAACGGATTCGCCGCTCTCATCTCGGCTGATGAGGAATTTGCAACTCACTACCCCAAGACTGTTTGGTAGAAATTCGGAGAAGTATGTTAACGATGGTGGCTAACTCGCGCGCTCTATCCCTCCTAGTGGCTCTGCTTGCTCTCGCCGGCTGCAAGTCTTCTCCGAATGCAACAACAGCGCCGACCGAGGCGCCAGCGGCGGTGAAGCCAGCGCTTCCGGTCGCCGCACCCGTAGATCCTGCCACTGCCGGCACCCTCACCGGCACCATCCTCTTCAAAGGCAGCGCACCCGCACGTGTCAAAATCGACATGTCCATGGACCCGGCCTGCTCCCTCGCTCCGGGCGATAACCTCTCTGAGCAGTACATGGTCGCCAACGGCCATCTCGGGGACGTCTTCGTCTACATCAAGTCCGGCCTGCCCGCCTCCTCCGCCTCGGCCGGCACGGCACCCGTACGCATCGATCAAAAGGGTTGCCGCTTCATTCCT
>CAXTGN010000484.1:0-1342 GCA_964243455.1 uncultured Acidobacteriaceae bacterium | reverse complement strand
GTCGCGGCCGTACAGCAGGGTGCGCCCGTCGAGTTCACCAACTCCGACCCCACCATGCACAACGTCCACACTATGGCGGTCGTCGCGGGAAACAGCAACGTCGACGTGTCGCAGGGCCCCAATGCCACGCCCGAAACGCGTCGCTACGCCGCCCCGGAGACCATGCTGCCTGTCCGCTGCAACAACCACCCCTGGATGCAGGCCTTCCTGAACGTCGCCCCCAATCCATACTTCGCCGTAACCGGCGCAGATGGCAGCTTCAGCATTCCGAATCTGCCACCCGGAACCTACACGCTCGCGGCTGTTCATGAGAAGCTCGGCGAACAGGACACCCAGATCACCGTTGGCCCGCATGCGACGGCGAAAACCAGCTTGACCTTCACCCCGCACTGAGGGTATACCCGGCCCAACGCTTCTAAAGGAACATCGAAGGACCGCGAATGAACCTTACCTCCACTTTGGGCACGCATTCCCTGCCGCTCTGGTTTCTTGTGTTTTCTCTCTTTTTGCCGCGCATCGCCATCGTGGTCGCCTGGTTGCAGCACAGCGTTCCCGCGTATATCCCGGGCACCGTAACTCTGCTGCAGATCGTTATTGCGGTCATCATTCCCCGCATTCTGATCCTTTTCTGGATCTACCAGGACCAGGGTGTCAGCCTTTGGCTGCTCATCCACGCCATTGGCCTGATCGTTGCCTGGGGCGGTGGCAGCGGTACCTATGTTCGCCGGCGCAGAGTCGACGTGGTCGATTGAGGCTCACCCAACCCAGAGCACCAGCACAAGCGTACTGGCCACCAGGCCGAGCGCCAGGTACGTAGAGAAGAATGCCGAAACCAGCGCAATCACCACACTGCCCAGGCCGACAAACGCCAGGCGGCGCCGGCGTTCGTTCCACTCCTGAAACTCCGCATCATTCACGTGATCGCGCGCCGCCACGAGTCGCATCACGGTTAAAGCCAATCCACACAGCGCCGCATTGCCGCAGAACACCGCCACATCCGCGGAGCTGAGCGGATGCAGCGAAACAGCTTCCACCGTGACCGGAAACAGGCTCAACAGGAACAGAAATACAAAATTGGCCCAGATGGCTCGCCGGTTCACGTGCTGCAGGCGAATCATTGTGTTGTGGTGCAGCAGCCACATGGCCGCGGTCAGTTGAAAGCCGATACCGTAGATCAGCGCGGGCAGCAGGCCTGGTTTCCAGCCAGCCCACCCTGCGACCGCCGGTGCATGCAGATTCAGCACCAGAATCGTGATGATTACGGCGATCACGCCGTCGGTAAAGGCCTCCAGCCGACCTTTCGAGATAGGCTCCCGATGTGTCTTCATCTTCGAGCTCGGAT
>CAXTGN010000483.1:0-4245 GCA_964243455.1 uncultured Acidobacteriaceae bacterium | reverse complement strand
ATCCCGCAGCGCAGAGGAGGGATCTGCTTTTTCGCCCGGGACGCCCGCTCCTCCCGAGCCCACCTACGGGTCCTTCTCCACCCACCTCCAGGCCACACCCATCGACGTCTCCGAGCTCCTCGCCGACACCCTTTTTCAACGCTTCAGCTCCGTCATCCTCACCTCCGCCACGCTCACCGTAGCGGCCAGAGACGGCTCCGCAAGCTTCACCCACCTCGCCAAGCGTCTCGGCGTCCCGTTCCCCAAAGAACTCGTCGTCCCCAGTCACTTCAACTACGCCAAGCAGGCACTGCTCTACCTGCCGCCGACCATGCCGGACCCGCGCCACCCCGAGTTCATTCGCCAGGCCACCGAGAAGATCCGTCGCGTGCTCGAGATCACCCGCGGCCGCGCCTTCTGCCTCTTCACCAGCTACGCCGCCATGCGCGAGCTCCACGACCGCCTCCTCTGCGAGCTTCCCTACCCGCTCCTCCTGCAGGGCAGCGCACCCCGCCATGTCCTCCTCGAGCAGTTCCGCAACACCCCCAACGCCGTCCTCTTCGGCACCGGCAGCTTCTGGCAGGGCATCGACGTCCAGGGCGAGCAGCTCAGCTGCGTCATCATCGACCGCCTCCCCTTCGCCGTCCCCACCGACCCCATCACCAAGGCCCGCACCGACGCCATCGCCGCCGCCGGCGGCAACGCCTTCAACGACCTCCAGATCCCGCAGGCCGTCCTCACCCTCAAGCAGGGCTTTGGCCGCCTCATCCGCTCGCTCGACGACCGCGGCGTCCTCATGCTCCTCGACCCCCGCATCCGAACCACCCGCTACGGCGCCATCTTCCTCGATTCGCTCCCCGCCTATCGCAGAACCATCGATATCAACGACGTCGAATCCTTCTTCGAGCAGGGATGATGAGCCCTCAACGCTCTCCCAGCCCGCATGCAGCCACACGCGCCGTCGCACATCTCATAAGAACGATGTACGCCGCAAACTTTCAATGCGCAGGCTGTTTTGAGTGGGTCGAAACCACCGTCGACGAATCCGGCGGTTCCCGTCAGGAATACGTAGAAGACTGCCAGGTCTGCTGCAAGCCCAACGTCCTCACCATTCGCTGGGACAACACCGCCCAGGAGTACACGATCACGGCCGAGCTGGAGAGCTGAGGCAGCTTCCGCGTATCCTCAAAAAGGGAGAACATGGGACGTAATCTCTACATCCTCGGCGGCACCCTTGGCACGTTGGCGCTCCTGTCCATCGTGCTGAGCTTCACGGACATCGCAGGGCAGCCCGGTTCTCCCGGTGACGCCTTGCTCTGGCGCACCACGGGCATTGCCCTCCTGGCAATCGCCATGATCGTCGCCCTCGCCGGCATGCTCTCCACGCTCTTCGGGCAGGCAGAACGCCGTGCCGAGCAGCAGCGCCGGGCCGACCGCCAGGCACGCCGCTCGCGGGATTAGCAACGCTTCCATTCCGTGAGCCTCCGGTAAAATGGGCGGTGGCGCTGAAACGCGTCCGTCGGAGCGCTAGGCATAATGTTTGAGATCACCGTACAGGCCGGCTTTTCCTCCGGACACTATCTGCGGGAGTACTACGGCAAGTGCGAAAACCCGCACGGCCACAACTACCGCGTGCTGGTGACACTGATCGGCGAGGAGCTGGAGCCCAACGGCCTGCTGCTCGACTTCAAGGTCCTCAAGCAGATCCTCAAGCCCACCGTTGAATACCTCGATCACCACATGATCAATGACCTCGAGCCCTTCACGATGCTCAATCCCTCAGCCGAAAACCTCGCCAAATACTTCTTCGACAACACAGCCAACGAGCTGGACAAGCTCACCCACGGTCGTGTCCGCGTGAAAGACTGCACCCTCTACGAAACCGACACCAGCTACGCCCGCTATTACGAATAGGTCAACCGCCTAGCGCTCCGTTTGTCATCCCGCAGGGATCTGCTGTTGTTTTGTGTTGTCATCCCGCAGGGATCTGCTCTTGCAGTTGCGTTGTCATTCCCGCAGGGAATCCGCGTTTGCTTTTCTTGCTTGTCATTCCCCGAACGGGGAACCAGCTGTTTGCCTTTGCCTTTTTCTTGTCATCCCGCAGGGATCTGCTTCTTGCCCTTCTTTTTTGTCATCCCCGAACGGGGAACCCGCTATTTGCTGAAAGCACCAACACACCATGTTCAACCTCCTCCCCCAACCCGTAGACGACCTCCACATCACCCCCACGCGCTCCCTCCGCCTCATCGAGCTCTACAAATCCGTCCAGGGCGAAAGCTCTTTCGCCGGCGTCCCCTGCATCTTCGTCCGCCTCGCCGGCTGCAATCTCCGCTGCTCCTGGTGCGACTCCGAGTACACCTTCACCGGCGGCCAGCCCTTCACCAACGACCAGATCGTCGCTGATATCGAAGCGCTACAGCCCTGCAAGCTCATCGAGTTCACCGGCGGCGAGCCCATGCTCCAGGCCCGCGAGCTTCTGCCACTCATGCAACAGCTCCTCGACGCCGGCTACGAGCTCATGATCGAAACCAGCGGCGAACGCCCACTCGCCGACGTCCCCAAAGCCGTGCACAAGATCGTCGACGTCAAGTGCCCCGGCTCAGGTATGGGCGGCACCTTCCGCACCGAAAACCTCGCCACACTCACACAGGGGGACGAGGTGAAGTTCGTCCTCCTCGACCGCACCGACTACGAGTTCGCGCGCGACTTCATCCACACCCACGACCTCGCCGCAAAATGCGGGGATATCCTGCTCTCACCCGCCTTCCACAAGAACGTCCCGGACCTCCGCAGTGCTGACAACATGGCCCTCGACCCCCGCGATCTCGTCGACTGGATGCTCACCGACGGCCTCCCCGCCCGCCTCAGCCTCCAGATCCACAAGTTCATCTGGGAACCCCGCAAAAAAGGCGTCTAGCCCGTTACTTCGCGCCATCGGTCCAAGTGACGACCTTGTTGTCATTCCCGCAGGGAATCTGCGTTTCCGCCTGGCGCTAAGTACGCTTCAACGCATCCCACGCCCGACCAGCGATCCTTCTTCCATCACTGTCTCCCCCGTATGCGTCCGCACTCGCCCCTTCACAAGACCACGAATCGTGAGCTTGCCGCCGTCATTGTCGACATTATTCTTGACGATGCCTCTCAGGTACAACGAGCCGCCCTGAAGCTGCACTGATCCCCTCACAACGCCATCGAACTGGACTTGACTCCCACCTTCGATCTTCAGATCGCCGTTGATGATCCCATCGATCAACATCGCCTTGCCATGCACTGTAAGGGTCCCTTGGTGAATCCCGCGAAACTCCTCCATACCGCCTCCGTGACGTTCAGTCTTTGAGCCTGCTCTCCTTCTACGCGGATGGAAACCCACCAGTTCCGCGCTCGGGCCCTCCTCGCATCCAATGCTCCGGAGGCTACACATGTCGCAGAACGAAACCCCCGTGTGGTTCATCACGGGTTGCTCAACAGGCTTCGGTAAGGAACTCGCCAAGCTGGTGCTGGAGCGTGGCTGGCGTGCCGTTGTCACGGCCCGCAAAGTGGAACAACTGCAGGAAGTCGTAGAAGGCCACGCCGATAACGCCCTCGCCGTCGCGCTGGACGTGAACAAGCCCGAGCAGATCGCCGATGCCGTCAAGCAGGCGGAGACGCGCTTCGGCCGCATCGATGTCCTGGTCAACAACGCCGGGTATGGCTACCTCGCGGCCGTGGAAGAAGGCGAAGAGGATCAGATTCGCCAGATCTTCGAGACCAACTTCTTCGGTCTCGTGGCGCTGACCAACGCGATCCTTCCGGGCATGCGCAAGCAGCGCTCAGGCCATATCGTGAACTTCTCGTCCATCGGCGGCCTCATGAGCTTCGCCGCAACCGGCTACTACCATGCAACCAAGTTCGCCGTGGAGGGCCTTTCAGAATCGCTCTCCATCGAACTCAAACCATTGGGCATCAGTGTCACGATCGTGGAACCCGGCCCCTTCCGCACCGACTGGGCCGGACGCTCGCTGCTCGAATCCAAAACACAGATCGCCGACTACGCCGAAACCGCAGGCAAGCGCCGCACACAAAGCCGCGAACGCAGCGGCAAGCAGCAAGGCGACCCCATGCGTGGTGGCGAGGCCATCATCAAGGCTGTCACCTCCGACAACCCGCCGCTACGGCTTCTGCTCGGCAAACCAGCCTTCGACATGGCCCAGAAGAAGATCGACTCCATGAAGCAGGAGTTCGACACTTGGCGTGACACCAGCTTCAGCGCCGATTATCCCGAGTTCC
>CAXTGN010000482.1:0-4255 GCA_964243455.1 uncultured Acidobacteriaceae bacterium | reverse complement strand
CTAGGAGGTAAAAAGCAGTTTAGTTCCACTGATCTTAAATCCCAGCAGATAAGGTTTGCTAGCGATATGACACAGCAAGGTTCTTGCTGAGCGCTTGTTTGATAGGGCCCCAAGCGTCGACCATTACCTTACGGGCGGTTCTCGGCGTCTTCCAGTTTCTACGCAACCGTTTGCCACTGACCGACAAATAACTCAGCTTTACAAAACATCTTCCGGCCAGCCTCAACCGGTTCTGAGGCCACCAATGATCACGAAATTAGTTTCTGAGAAGTCCTCTGCAACAGCAAGGCTATCTGGAAAGAAATCGTTCGCATACTCGCGTTCGGCTCGCGGGATCTATGACAGCAAGATGCGTCTAACATCCTGACGGGAATAGGGAATATTTTTGCCAAGTTTGGAGTACGACTCTCCAGCTGGTCTTCCGCGTTTTGAGACTCAGGTTTGCGACCGTCCTCCGCCCCACAGTTGATCGAGACATCCCGCAAGCGGACAGTATCCGCGAGAGGGATGGACGATGACGACACAGCAGACAGATACCGTAGGCGCCGGGCATGGCGGAAGGATGTGACGTCAGCGCAAACGTGACGCAGTGCTGCGCCTCCTGCAGACGTTGGTGCATGGATCGATTGACTGCCGTGGTCTTCCTGCTCTGGTAGAGTTGTTGGATGCCCTTCAAGCACAACGCCTCCCGCCGTCACCACATCCCGAAGATGCGTCGTCGGGTCAGGAACTGGCCGGCTTATGAGGCTGGCCTACAGCGGCGCGGCGACCTGACCTTCTGGCTGGACGAGATGGCTTTGACCGGATGGCGCGCCCCGCGGCGAACGACCCGAGGAGGTCAGCCACTTTATGCCGAGATGGCGATCGAGTTGGTGCTGACCCTGCGGCTGGTCTTCCATCTGGCTCTACGTCAGGTCGAGGGTTTCGCACGCTCAGTTTTCCGCCTGCTCGAGCTGGATCTGAGCGTGCCCGATCATTCGACCTTGAGCCGGCGGGGCAGAAGCTTTGCGGGACGTCAACCGCGTGCCGCCCGGCATGACCGAGCCATTCATGTCGTGCTGGACAGCACGGGCCTGCAGGTCTTCGGCAAAGGTGAGTGGAACGCCGAGAAGCATGGTCGCACACTAAGGCAGTGGCGCAAGCTGCATCTGGCCGTCGATGCACAGACTGGCGAGATCGTGGCGCACAGCCTGACGGACAAAAACGCTGGCGACATCACCCAGGTTTCAAGTCTGCTGGCGACGGTGGAGGGACAGATCGCCAGCGTGATCGCCGACGGCGCCTACGACGGCACGTCCGTCTATGACGCTGCTGCCGCACGCCAACACGAGCCGCCACCTCACATCGTCATCCCGCCGAGAGCCTCTTCGATCGTCAACCTTGACGCCGACACCCAGACCGCTCGCGATCGTCATGTCCAATACATCGCCGAGAAGGGTCGCCTGGCTTGGCAGAAGGCCAATGGATATGGCCGACGCAGCCTCGTGGAGACCATGATCGGTCGCTACAAACACATCATCGGCTCGACGCTCAGGGCACGATCCACGGCAGGCCAGAAAGGCGAAGTCGCCATCGCCATCCGCGCCCTCAACCGAATGATCCAGATTGCCAAGCCAGTCTCCATTCCTACCGTCTGACGCGATCACCAGGTAGGGCTAATCAACGCTTCACCCCGATCCGTGCACCAACGCCGCGTCGACCGCCAATCATGAGCGCCACGCCGGTTAGCGTCGCACTGGCGGCGGCGGCCTTACCCCATCCGACAGGTTCGCCGAGC
The DNA here is from genome assembly GCA_964243455.1 of uncultured Acidobacteriaceae bacterium. Taxonomy (GTDB): domain Bacteria; phylum Acidobacteriota; class Terriglobia; order Terriglobales; family Acidobacteriaceae; genus Granulicella. The sequence goes on along the minus strand of CAXTGN010000482.1, from coordinate 2,478 downwards.
AGCCAGGCGGAGAGTCCGAGCGCGATCACAGGTGCGGCGTAGTTGAAGCTGTTGGCGAGGATGGGTGACGCATTGCGGTTCAGCGCCAGGAATACCGCGTAGCCGACCAACGTGCTCGCGACGATCAGGAAGGCGAGCGCCCCCCAAGCCTGTAGTGGGACCAAGTTCGGGTCGAACGAAGCCGTGAGACCTGCGAGCCAAACGGTCAGGCCGAGTGCAATGCCGGTCGGCACCAGCTGGGCGGCAAGGCTGATCATCGGATCGTCCGGCATCCGAAGTCTTGCAGCGACAAGCGAGCCCCCCGCCCAAGTCGCGGACGCGATGAGCGTCATGACCGCGCCGATCGGCCGGAACCCGGCTCGGGACGACGACAGCCACGCCATCGCGGCCAAGCCGGCAAGGCCGAGGGCTATGCCTGCGACCTGCCGTCGTCCCGGCAGCTCATGAAGGAACACCCAGGCGAACAGCGCGAGGAACACCGGCGCGGCGGAGCCGAATACCGACGCGACACCGGCGGGGAGAAAGTGCGTCCCCCATATCGCCATCGTCTGGCTCCCAATCAGCATCACCGGCCCGAGCAGCGCCGCGCCGGCGAGTTCGCGTATGGAAGCGGGACGTCGACGCCATCGCCATGTGGCGACAGGCAGGACCGCGAGCGCCGCGATTCCGAACCGCAGCGCGGCCAGCATCAGCGGGTGGAACGCGTCGCCGCCGACCTTGAAGGCGAGGAAGTTCGCGCCGTTGTAGCACCATGTCCAGCCGACGCCGACTATGATCAGCGCCGAGGTCGTGCGCGCAGGCGATGGCACGTCGATGTCTCGCCGTCAGAGCTTCTTGGCTTCGATCCAGTCGCCGATCGCGTCGGCGAGCTCTGCCTTACGCTCCAGCGGCAGCCAGTGTGCACCATTCAGCCTCGTGACGGTCAGGTCCGCGCAGGCGGCGCGCATCGGCTCGCCGTAACGGTTGTCCACGATGCTGTTCATCTGGTCCCAGTCACCGTTGACGAACAGGACCGGCATCTCAAGTCGCGCTTCATTCGGCGAGCTGCGCATGTAGGTGATGTTGGCGCCATCGTTCAGATACCACGAGCACGGTCCACGGAACCCGTGCTGCTCGAACGATCGCACCACTGCCTCGAAGTCTGTCGCCGGCCAGAGCGCCGGGTCCGGTTGGGTCGGCGGGGCACGGTGCGCCGCGCCGAAGCGTCCGCCCTTCCTCGTCACCTTCGCGTTCTCGGCGGGCTTGTTCAAGGCGGCGGGATCGCCGCGCCGGTAGATCGAGGCGAGCGACGACCGCTTGTCGGCGTCGAGGTCGGTGATCGCCGTCGCAAAGTGCGTGGTGTACCAGCGGTAATAGTCCCACTGGCCGTCAGGATACTCGTCGGCGGGATAGATCGTCCGATCAACCATCGGCACGAGCGTCGGCAACGCGTTGGCGGTCGGGAAATAGGGCACCGAGACCAGCACCCCGCCCAAGACCCGCTTCGGCTCATGCGCCGCGAACGCACCGACCAGCACGCTGCCCCAGTCGTGGCCGACCCATACCGCCGACCTGCCGCCGAGATGGTCGTGCAGCTCGACCATGTCGGCGACCACCTCCTGGTGCGCGTAGGCGGCGGGGTTTGCCGGGACGGATGAGCCGCCATAGCCCCGCATGTCGGGGGCGATGCACCGCCAGCCCTTCGCCGTGAAGGCGGCCATCTGCGCGCGCCAGACGATCCCTAGCTCGGGCCAGCCATGGAGAAACATCATCAGCGGACCGTCGGCTGGTCCAGACTCAAGGTAGTGCGTCGTGTGCCGCGGCGTCTGAAAGGTCTTCGATGTAGGCATGATGGCGGGTGCTCCCCAGCTTGTGCGCGGCAATGCGGCGGACCCGCCGATAGCTAGAATTACCGAACGTCGTCCGAGGATCGGTCCGAGCTGAGCGGAAGATGGCCGGCCGGCAGATCGATCGCAGATGGTAGGCATGCCCGGACGTAAGACGGTCAGCCTCTCGCGATTAGCCGCATAATCGTGCATAAGGCTGTAAGAACAGCTTAAAGGCGGGTCGATGCGGCAGAGGGATGTGCTCGAGGGCGTGCCGGTGTTCGTCACGGTGGCGGAGATGGGTAGCTTCTCGGCTGCAGCGCGTCGCCTCGGCATCTCGCCGTCGGCGGTGAGCCAAGCAGTCGGCGGTCTCGAGGAGAGGCTCGGGGCGACGCTGTTCCGTCGCTCGACACGCAGCCTCAGCCTCACCGACGTCGGCGAGGAATATCTCCGCGGTGCGGCGCCCGCCCTGTCCATGCTCAGGCAGGCCGCCGACGACGCAGTGGGTCGTGGCGGCAGGCCGGCGGGTCCGCTCCGTCTGACGATGCCCCGCGCACCCTTCGAGCTTCTCATCGCGCCGGTTCTGGTCGCGTTCCAGGATGCCTATCCGGCCGTGGACATCGAGATAGCGGTCGAGGCCAGGCTCGTCGATATTGTCAAGCAGGGCTACGAC
>CAXTGN010000481.1:0-4256 GCA_964243455.1 uncultured Acidobacteriaceae bacterium | reverse complement strand
GATGGAGAATCCGTCTGGGCAGACGGCGCGATGGAACACAACCGCTAGCCTGTGCTGCTGTTGGTTTCCCACCGCCGTCACTGCACCGATCAGGCGTGTTCCTTGGGGCAGAAGTAGATTTTGACGGTCGTGTGAGTAGTAATCCGTCGTGAGCATGAGCAGGACTGGTCCCGACATGCCTCCGTCAACGTGGTTCGTGACGACCCCTTCAAGGACTGTGCCCTCAAAGACGCGGTACAGCTTCCCGCCGTACTGATCGAAGTCATACCCGGCCATGGCGTTCGTGTCTCTCTTCTCGCTAGGCCTGGGGGTGTCTTCCGGCACAGCCGGCACACCCTCGTTGATCGACTGGCTGGCTATCACAGTCGGTCCAGTCACGGTTGGCCCGGTGACTGAGGGTGCCTGCCCTTCCCCTTTAGCCTCGTGGGTCTGGAAGTCAATGGCTACGGTGTCGCTGTTGAGGGCGTCCAGCCGTTGCTTTGCTCGTTCCGCGGCCTTCTGTCGCGCCTGGGCGCGGGCCTCGGACTGACCGGATGTCTGCCTCGGTGCATTGGGGCTGGTGCCGTAGATCGTGGCACTTTGGGCCGGTGTCATGGGCGCGGTGCTGTCCGATTCGGGCGGCGGGATGGCTTGCCCTTGCCCTTGCTCCTGCGCCTGCATCCCCTGCTCCTGGGCGTTTAGGGCCGCGACTGCTTGCTGGAGCCGGGCGTGCTCGGCGTCACTCCTCTGAATCAACGCCTGCTGCTTCTCGAAGTTGCCAACCTGTTGAGTGTCGGCGGTTGCCGGTCGGGATTGCATCGTGCTCTTGGCCGGGTCCTTCTTGTGGCTGCCGGTCAAGGTGTTGTACGCGGTGGACGCGCCGATAAGGACGACGGCACCCGTCAAAACGAGGACGATGGGCATGGTCTTGCCGATGGGCGGTTTTGCGTTTGGGACGACGGGAACGGTTCCCATTAGTTGCCCTCCTGCTGGCGGTAGAATTCCACCTTGGACTTGCCGATGGCGACGTAGCCGTTCTGGAGGAGTTTGGGGACGGTGTAGAGCCCGTTCGCAAAGTCGAAGTTGATGAGTGACGGCTTCTTGTCCTTCATCTCGTACACCACCGGCGGCTCTTCAAACTTGCCCTGGATGTAGGTGAACTTGCCGTCGTCCCAGATTTGCCGCACACCTAACGCTTTGGCCTTGCCGTGGTCCCAGCTGTAATCGAAGTTGAGGGCGCTGGGGTACGTGCTCTGGTACTTCTCCTGGGCAACTTCGGCCGTTTTCTTGTCGGCTGCTGCGGCTGCCTGGGCCTGGGCGACTTCCCTTTCGAGCCGGTCTTCCTTCTCCTTCACCTCTGCCGCTGGAACGAACACCGGAGCGTCGACCATCTTCTTCTGCGCATCTTTATCGGTCTGCACCAGAAACACGGTCGAATCGAAGCCCCCGGCCTGGTCTGTCGACACCTCTTTCAGCTCAAGGGTGTAGTCGTTGCCGTGGTCGGAGATGATGTGGACATTGGTGCTGCTCTTGGCCGCTGCTGCCTTCGGCTTCACGCTGATGAAGCGGCTGGCGACGTGACCGGCATTGAAAATCCAGTCGTCCGTGTTGCCTCCAAACACCGTGGCTACCTTCTCCTCGGGGGGAAGCTCCAGCAGCGTCGATTCGTTCAAGCTGGTCCGAATGATCGGGGGAGCGGTGGTGGTGCTCACCTGGACGGTTCTGGGCGCTTTCTGCTGGGCCTGGACATCCGGCGCAGCGTACACACAAACCGCGAAGAGTGCGCTCGCGGCAACGGTTTTGGGGGTGTTCATAGGTTGGTCTCCCTATCTGCGAAGCGGTTCATGGTGCTGGGTGGATGGTGAGCGGGTTCACTGGGCGGCTGTATCGTGCGAAACAATGCGGTCTGGGTTAGGCGTCTTCGCCGGAAACGAAGCGAGTGATTCCGTCCTCCAACCCCCATTTCTGGATGAGGCGTCCTCGGCGAGCTCTGTCCTTGGGCTTGGTCGAGAAGATCGCATAGCTGCGGGGATCGAGGTTCAACGTCACGACCTTGGTGATTCCGTCGCGGCGCATCAAGAGGGCCTCGCGCGGTCCCAGACTCTCGAAAAGGTTCAATTGTTGCTCGGTCATCTTGAACAACTCGCCGTAGAATTTGCGGTTGAACGTGGCGTCTGGAAGAAACAGGAACGAGGTGCACGAGTTCACGATGCTGTCTGCGTTCTCCCCAAGGTCGTTCGCGGACTGGCCGATGAGGGTGACGCCGCCGAGATTCTTGCGGCTTTGCTTGATGCTGGCTAGGGCACCCTCAAGGAGTTGTTTGTTCTTCAGGTTTGAGAAGACTTCCTCGATGACGACATGCTTAGGGACGCCAAGGTTCCTGGGGTCGTACACCACGTCATCAATCCGGCGTAGCAGCCAGATCATCAACGGCTCGATCAGATCCGGGTAGTCTTTGGACACGCCCGCGAAATCCCAGCACTGGATGCGTGAAAGGCTAAGTGAGTCCTCTACGTTGTCGAAAATCGCGTTATAGACACCCTTCTCAACCCACTTGGCGAGGTAGCGCTTCAGGTGTAGCGGGAGCAGCAGATTGGAAAGCGTGCGAATCTTCCGGTCGATGAGGTACATACCCTGCACCTCTTTGAACACTTCATCCTCATCCTCGGGTGAAAGCTCGGCTCCACCATTCGTGAGGAGCAATTTGACGAAGTTGTACAGAAATTTGATGTTCTTCTCGGTCGGCTCCAGCGCGAACGGATTGACTCGCGGGCCGTCCAGACCGATGCGATCGACCTTACCGCCGTACAGCTCGACCATGCTCTCGTAGCTGTTGCCGATATCGAAGATGTAAGTGAAGCCGTTATACTTTCGCTCCAGCCCAAGCATCTGGTTCGTGTGTACCGACTTACCGGTGCCTGGCGGTCCGATGGTGAGCTGTACCCGCACCCCGTTCACATAAGCGTCCTGGAAGAAAGGGGTTCCCTGCCGGGTCTCGAAGACATTCAGGTATTCCCCCGAGAGGTCTTCTGACTTCGGGTGGCCGATGTTTGGGGCGAACACTGGAGAGAGACGGGCGTGATGGTCCTCCCCCAGCCATAGGGGAAAAACGTTGTACCTCTCGTTGCATGGGAACATCGCATAAAACGCGGAAAGGTTCCCGATGGTCTCCTCGATTACGGTCGCCTGGGCGTCCACAAAGGTCCGGTGAACGACCGGCGTGTTCTCCCGGAGTTCTTCGGCGCTCCTGGCCGAAAGGAGAAGGGTGACGGTGTACTTGCCCTGTGCCTTTTTGTTCAACTCTTTGACGACTAGCCCTAAGTCGTCCACGCCCTCTGAGGCCGCTTTTGCGCCTGCGCCTTGGTCCAGCGCGGCGAAGTTCTTACCGGCCATGACCCGCTGGAAGATGCCTACTTTGAAGAAGTCAATCCACTTCTCCTGGGCGCTGATCTCCTTACGCACCGTTGACGTGGACTGCGGCCTCCAAGTCGTGCAAAGCACGCTATCGCAGGTCAGATTCGTGATGCCGTTGTACAAGCATGGCTGCGATGCGGCGGGGGTGGACGTGAGCGAAAACATCTGCACATGCCGCTTCCCTACCCGAAGATGATCCTGCTGCCATGACACCGCGCTATTGACGATCTGCTGGTCTACGCCCTGGTCAGAAACGAGAGGGGTATGCCCTGCCCATTCCTCAAGGTTGAACAGCTCACAAAAGAATCTGAAGGCCCTCTCTTTGCTCAAAACCTTTAGGCCGATGACGCCGCTCAAATGTGTTTCAAGGATGGTCGATGCCTTGTGGAGCTGGCTCATAAGCCGCTCGTTCTCGCTGGCCTGCTCCTTCGGCTTTGCGGCGAACGGATTGGACAGTTCCGGCTCGAAGGTGAGGCACCAGTGAAGGTCTATCCGGCGAAAGTTCGCCGTCTTCGCGAGGTATTCTAGGCGATGGTCTACAAACGATTGGGTGATGGGATCGGCGTATTTCTTCTGGCGAGGGATAGCAAACCCGGAAACGACCCGCATGTATTGGTAAAGCGAAGATCCTTCAGGCAGGCCGCGCAAGCCCGTCTCGACGGCTCGCACCCTGGCGTTTAGCTCAGAATCGGTGAGACCTTCTTCGTCGGCACCGGCAAGCTCAAATAGGCACCCATAGCCGCGTGTCTTTGTGGCGAAGATCGTCGGACTCACGAAGCGGGCAATGGGGACGATGCTGTTCGCGGCGCCGGCGTCGGTGAACCACTGATTAGCGTTTGCGCGGGTCATAGTAGCTCTTCTGG
>CAXTGN010000480.1:2390-4267 GCA_964243455.1 uncultured Acidobacteriaceae bacterium | reverse complement strand
ATCATCTTCCCGTGGGTGCTCTGTTCGGTCCGCAACCGACTGCACGTGGTTCCGCGACCGGTACGCTGTATCCGGAGTTTGCCGCTGCCGGTTCGACCGCCAGTAACGCCAGCATCGGCGGCCTGGATCAGGCGCACATCGATAGCTTCAAACGCTACCCGCTCTATAACCACCTGTACGTTCCGGAGCACAACACCTACTCCAATTACAACGGGTTGCAGGTAGGTTTAACCCGCCAGACCGGGCAGGCCCACTTCAACGTGAATTACACGTTCTCGAAAGCACTGGGCATTCAGGGTATCGGCGGATCTTCGACCTACAGCTACCCGGCGGATCCGTTCAACTACGCGAACGATTACAGCAACATGCCCTTCGATCGTCGGCACATCTTCAACGCCTCCTACTCGTACACGCTTGGCAATGTCGTAAAAGAGCGGTTCATCGGGGAGGCGACAAACGGTTGGGAACTCTCTGGAATCGTCAACTACCAGAGCGGAGCCAATCTGCCCTCCATCATCAGTTCGAACTTCGGCATTGGTGGATCCATCACCGTCCCCGTAGGTTCTGTGGCTGCTGTTGGCAACAACTCAAGCGTCTGCTCGACGAGCACCGGTACCGGAACGTGCTCGGTCCCGGTGAGCAGCACAGACGTCCTCGGTACCCCCGATGTGAATCTGCAACCCCGGATCGTAGGCCAAACAAACCAGACCTCGCAGTCACATCAGTACATCAACGCGAGTGCCTTCTCGCTCCCGTCACTCGGCACCAACGGAGCGTATCGCTACGGCTTCCTTCCAGGACCCGGATTCTTTGACACCGACCTCACGGCAGCCAAGCGCTTCAAGGTGACCGAAGGCAGCAGCGTTCAGCTTCGCGTAGCCGCCTTTAACTTCATCAATCACGCAAACAACACCTTCACCCAGGTGAACACGCCCAACTACACCATGACCTTCAGCCAGGCCTCTTCGGCTGCAAACGTGAACCAGGCGCTGCAGAGCTCCAATGCAGCCACGTCCAATCCTCAGTTCGGATACGCACCTCTGCGCGAAGGGCGTCGCATCATGGAACTTGGTCTGCGGTACGACTTCTAACCCGGTCGCAGCGGAGCAAGCAAAAAGGGAGTGCGCTAACCGGCGCACTCCCTTCTGCTTGTTGCGCGTGCCCATACCCTCGGTGCTGCGTCTCGGAGCGAAGCCCCCACCCAGAAGAAAGCCCTTCATCGACCGATGAGGGGCTTTCTCTTCAAAACGTCTTGCCAGACACCTACTTCGGAGTTTGCACCTCCACCACCTGCGCATCCGGCGTCGCCCAGGCCGTTGCACCCGTGTGCTCGAGCTTTTGCGCTGCGTCGTTCCACCGCAGCTCCGTAATGTTGTGCTCACCCTTTTCGTACGCGTAGGTTTGGCCGTCGTCGGAGTACAGCGTGAAGTGCGCATCGGCACCCGGATAGATCCGCACCTTTGCGATCGCCTGCATTTCGTTGGTGCTCTGGATCGGAGCACCCAATGGCAGGATGGAGCCCGCTCGAACGAACACAGGGATGGTCTCGATCGGCGCCTGTACGGTGATGCGTTGACCGCCGTGCACCCGCTCATTGGTCCAGAAGTTATACCAATCGGAGCCGGCAGGGAGGTACACAGACCGTGAGGTCTGTCCCTGGTCGGTCACCGGGGCGACCAGCAGCGCGGGGCCGAACATGTACTCGTCGCCGATGTCCGCCACCTGCGGATCGTTCGGGAAATCGAGGAACAGGCCACGCATAAAGGGCGCGCCGGTCTCATGCGCCCCCCACCCCAGCGAGTAGATGTAGGGCATGAGCTCATAACGCAGCCGCAGGTACTTCTCCAGGATGGGTTGAGCCTGCTTGCCGTAGCTCC
>CAXTGN010000480.1:0-2380 GCA_964243455.1 uncultured Acidobacteriaceae bacterium | reverse complement strand
ATGGGTGCGGAAGTTGGGCTGGAAGGCGCCGTACTCAAACCAGCGCGTGTACAGCTCCGGGTAGTCATCGTAATGGCCCACGTTGTCGCGCGCGTCGCTTGGGTCGAGCAGCGGCGGATGCACCGGCGTGTGCGAGTAAGGCAGGCCCTGCCACCCACCAATGTCGGTGGACCAGTACGGCATGCCGCTCGCCGCAAAATTGATGCCCGTGGGCACCTGGCGCTTCAGCGTGTCCCAGTTCGGGCTGATGTCGGACGACCAGAAGATCGTACCGTTATGCTGCGCGCCAAGATAGCTGTCGCGCGCCAGGATGAGTGCACGCTCCTTCATGTCCGCGCGCATGCCGTTGTAGAAGGCCGCTGTGTGAAAGAGCGGGTAGACGTTGAAATATTGTGTGCCCGGGCCGACTTTGAAGTACGACCCGTTTGGAGGCAGATCGGGTTCTGTCTCATCGGCCCAGAAGGCGTCGAAGCCTTTCGCAACGTAGTTCTCCTTGATGATGCTCCAATACCACGTAGCCGCATCGGGGTTCGTCGTGTCGATGTCGGAGCCGGCCTTGTCATAGGGCAGACCGTTCGTCGGTGTGCCGTCGGCCAGGTGCTCAAACCAGCCGTTCTTCTGGATGGTGTCGAAGTAGCGGCTGCCCGGCGTGAAACGCGGCCAGACGCTGATCATCACGTGGTAGTTCATGGCATGCAGCTGCTTCAGCATGCCCACGGGGTCGGGCCAGGCCTGCGGGTCCATGTCCATCTGGCCCATCTTGGTGTACGTGAACCAATCGATCACGAGATCGTCGATGGGCAGCTTGCGGTCGCGGTAGCCCTTCGCAACATCCATCAGCTCTGCCTGCGTGCTGTAGCGCTGCTTGCATTGGATATAGCCGTACGCGCCCTTGGGCAGCATCGGAACGTCGCCCGTCAGTAGGCGATAGCCCTTGTAGATGGCCTCGTAGTCGCCTGCGATGACGAAAAAACTGACACGCTGACCGACGTCGCTCTTGAAGGTGTTCTGGTTGTTAAAACCAAGCGAGACGGTGGTACGCGAGGGATTGTCCCAAACCAGGCCGTAGCCCTTGTTCGTGACGAGGAAGGGAACGCACACCGACTGGCCAGACGGCGCGTCGTAGTCGTGCGCGCAACGAACCACGTGACCCCGGCGATCCAGGTAGCCCTCCTGATTCTGGCCAAGGCCGTAGTCGTGCTCGTCGTCGGCCGCCGCGAAGCTCGCGCCCACGGTGAAGAACGGCGGATCGGTCGGGCGACGGTCGTACTCAAGATCGTGATTGCCGTCCTTGTAGTTCGGCACGCTCATCTGCCAGCCATTCATGCGCAGCAGAGGCTTGCCGTCCGCGCCTGTGATGTTCAGGCCCACATAGCCGGTAGATCCGGAGAAGAACTTGGAGGTTTCCGGCATCTTGCCGTGACCCTTCGGCCGCGGCGCCAGCGTCACCGACAGAGACGCTGAGCGCAGCACGTCGCCGTCGTCCCCGGAGTTCACCGTCCAGCCCGAAGTAGCAGGCTGGGCCGTGATGCCGTAGCCGGGCGCGGCCAGGGCATCGTCTTTGCGGAGGCTCAGGCTCACACGCACGATGTTGGGCGCGTACGGTTCGACTAACACCGTCGCCTCACCCCGGTCCGTGCTGATGTGTGTGGCTCGCTGCCCGGACACAAAGGGAGAAGCCAGAAGCAGGACCGCAGGCAGAAACGCTCCCTTGCGCGTCGCCGAGGACAAGGCTTGAAAGCCGAAGGACTTCATACTTTGGCGTACTCCGTGGATAGGCGTGGTTTTCGTAAGTGTTGCGCAAGAGGTGCGTGCAAGTCCGCGTTGCGAATGCCAGAAAGCGTTGACACTCAAGGCCGGATCTCAACAGTCTGGTGGAGGCGGATGTCCGCCGAGGATGCCGCTAGACGGACGTCGACACGATCACGCTCCAACGTCCATTGGTGTGTTGCCTCGTTCCAATAGGCCAGATCCGCTGCCTTGAGGTGAAGTTGTACGGGTACGGTCTGGCCCGCGGCGATGTGTACGCGCTGAAATGCTTTCAGCTCCTCTGTGGCGCGGACGACTTTTGAGCCCTCATGCGCGACATACAGCTGCACCACCTCATCGCCGTCCCGTGTGCCCGTGTTGGTGATGTCCGCCGTGGCTTCCAGCGTGCCGTCGCTGTGCAGTGTTTCGCTGCTCAGGTGCAGGTTGCTGTACTTGTACGTCGTATAGCTCAGGCCGAACCCGAACGGGTACAGCGGCTTGCCCTTGAAGTACATGTAGGTGCGCCCATCGCGGATGTTGTAGTCCATCATGGGCGGCAACTGGTCCATCGAAGCCGGCCAGGTCGTGACCAGGTGGCCGGCCGGGTTGTAGTCCCCGAAAAGCACCTTCG
>CAXTGN010000479.1:2272-4298 GCA_964243455.1 uncultured Acidobacteriaceae bacterium | reverse complement strand
GGCGTGAACTCCGCGGACATGAACCTCTACTTTCGCCATGAAAAGATCCTTCCTCCTTCGATCACGGTAGAGGACCTTTTCGGCGGGTCTCGTTTCGATCCGACCGATGGCGGCTCCCTTGAAGCGGAACTGGACGCTCAACAGAGCGGTGGCATGGCTCCTGGCGCCGATATCGTGGTGTACAGCATCCCCGGACTCTACGACGACGAGGTCTTTGGGGGTCTGGAAAGGATCGTTGAGGAAAACCGCGTCGATGTGGTGAATATGTCTTTCGGTGGCCCTGAACTCGCGTACACGGCTGAATACAATGGCGGCGTGGATTACACGGGCATTCTGCGGGCGGAGGATGATCTCTTCGCGGAGGGCAACGCGCTCGGCATCACGTTTGTCGCTTCTTCCGGCGACAACGGCGCGGCCTTTATTCCGCCTTTGGTCTGCTTCAGCAACAACCCACCGAATCCATGCGGTAGGCTTCTGCCCACCGTGAACTTCCCCGCATCCAGCCCGCATGTCACCGGGGTCGGCGGCACAAATCTGGGAACAGTCACCCACCCCAACAATCCCAGCAATCTCGGCTCGGCATACCTCTACGAAGAGGCTTTCGGGGATCCGATTTCCGGCGATCCCCTGTACGGCACGACGGCCACGGGCGCGTACTGGGGCTCGGGCGGCGGTGACAGCATCGTCTTCGCCAAGCCGGCATACCAGACGCTCGTCAAAACCGATGCCACCGTGCGTACCGTTCCCGACATCGCTCTCCACATGGGTGGGTGCCCTGGCGAGCCAGCTCCCTTCATTGCTACCTGCAATCCAGAAGACAGCTACGATATCGAGGCCTTTGGTGAGAAGTTTGTCGGCGTGATTGGCACCAGCGCCTCCTCCCCCGACTTTTCCGGTTTGGCCGCACTGCAGATCTCGCTCTCGGGGAGTCGGTTGGGCAACGAAAACTACTACATCTATGCGCTCGCCGCCGCTCAGAGAGAAGGGCTGGTCAGCGACGTCTATCACAGAAATATCCCCGGCTATAACGGCCTCTACACCTCCGGGAACAACGGCTATAACCGCGTCCTTGGCGTAGGCACACCCTACGGCAAGAACTTTCTGCTCATCCCCAATGCTGACGCTGCAGGCAAGCCGCAGACACCCAGCAATCCGTAAAACGAGTCCGTGGCAAGAAAAGGCCGGAGCTCATCGCTCCGGCCTTTTTCTTTGCTGGTGTGAATCTTGATTGCGCTCAGAAGGGCTTACTTGCTCCTGACCGCAATCACCTCGATCTCCAACAAGGCCCATGGTGCGGCAAGCGCGGCCACCTGAAACGCCGAGCGAGCCGGCTTGTTGGGCTGCGTCGCCGTGCCGAAAAACTTCACATACTCGCTCTGCATTCCCTGAAAGTCCAGCTTGCCAGTCTTCGGATCCGGTCCAAGAAACACGGTCATCTTGACCACGTCCTTCATGTCGAGACCCTGGTCCTGAAGGCCCTTCTGGATCTTCGCGAACACGCTCGCTGCCTGGGTCTTTGTGTCCGTAGCATAGACAGCGGCCGTACCTTTGGTTGCGTCAGCCGGCGTCACCGGATCGGCAAGCTGGCCGCTAAGGTAGTAGGTATCACCCGCCCAGACGCCTTGGGCGATGGGGGACTTCTCGGTCTGGATATGGCGTACCGTGGTTTGTGCCCCTGCAAGGCCTGCGGCGAAGACCAGTACCGCCCCGACCGTCCCGCGCTGAACGAAGTTCTTCAAGTCACCCTCCGGAGTTACCCAACAACCTGTCCGACGCCGCCCGCGAGGCGCGCCGATTTCACCTGATCGCTTACGAGCTGCACGGCCCGCAACGCACTCAGTGCCGCGCCCTCCTGCCATGCCACGATGTGCGTCACATGGTCGCCGGCAAAGATGATCCTCTCGTCCGGCTTGATCATCGTCTCGTACCCGGCATTGGTCTGCGTGCGCGCCGCGGCAGGGGCGGCCCCCTGGCCCGTCTGCTTGTTCAACGCCACGCCCGGTGACTGCTGCCGCCCAACCTGCTT
>CAXTGN010000479.1:0-2257 GCA_964243455.1 uncultured Acidobacteriaceae bacterium | reverse complement strand
CCCCGGGTCCACGCAGATCGCGTGGCTCATCGCGGTCCTGCCCAGGACCATACGCCCGGATCCACGAGCCCTGGTTCCACTCCGATTTGCCCCAGCCGTAGTACACCGGCTTTTCCAACTCGTGACCATGTCCGGGATGGAGCCGCTCGATCGATTGCCGGCTCTTCGCAAACTTCTCCTCCAGCGAGAGGGACGCGAACTCGGTATGCCCCTCATCCGAGTAGCCGCTCACCACAACGCCACGATCGCTGAACAGGCCTGCGGAGGGAAACCAGATGGGGCTGCAACCGGTCTGGCAGAACTCCAGCCCGCCATAGATGTTGTAATCCTGTTCCCAGAAGCGCCGGCTCTCCCAGGCGATCTTGTACGCGCTCGCGTAGGTGCACTCGTCCAACACCTTTTTGTAGGGCACATCGAGGTTGTTGTCGATCTTGCGAAGAATGTTGAGAGGCAACGCGCAGATGCAATAGTCGGCCTCGATCTTCTTCGCCGTGCCGCCCTGCTTGTACTCCACGGCGACGCCCTTTGCCGTCTTGTGCATCCCGATCACCGCAGCGTCATACTGCACGACATCGCCCAGCGATTTGGCAAACGCATAGGGAATGCGATCCATACCGCCGACGGGCTGAAACATGGTCGCCTGCATATCGAACTGCTCGTCAAAGAGCATGCCCTGCCAGAACCCGGCCTGCAGCAGTGTGTGCAGGTCAATGGGCTCACTCAGAACGCCGGTCTCATCCCCTGCGCCCGCCGGCTTGCTGTAGCCCGCGCGATCGCTGCCGGTGTACTTGCCCGCCTCGTCCAGCGGTCCGTAAACACGCAGGAAGTCCAGCATGCGCTGGCGGTCGTCCCCGGTGATATCGGCATCCAGCGCGCCCTGATTCATGCACTTCATCAGCAGTTCGCTGACGTGACCGCGGGTATCGTTCACCACCTGCCGCATGACTGCAGGTTGTCCGTCCATCGCCGCATCGTTCTGCATGTGGGCCGACCGGCTCATGTTGACCTCGACCTGCAGTTCCACCCCAAGCTTGCGACAGTAGCCCAGAATATGCGGGTGAATCGATGGGAGGCGGGCGGGACCGAAGTTCTGATAATGCCCCTCGTCCCACGTGCACTGCTGCACCGTGCCGTCCATCAGCGTCACCTTGTCGCCGCTGCGGACGGTGTAGTTTCGCCCTCCCGGGCGGTGCCGTGCTTCCAGAACGGTGACGTCATATCCCAGTGGACGAAGCTCATACGCCGCCACCAGCCCGGCAATACCGCCGCCCAGTACGACAACCCGTACACCCTTTCCGGAACCTGCTTCCGCCTGGACACCTTCCACACGGGGAGGCGCTGCTTCCATCAGGTTCATTCCTTGCATGGCGAGGAACGCCGCGGAATACCCGCCTGCTTGCCCAACGCGGGTCAAGAACTGACGTCTGGAAAGACTCATGCGCCTTCACCTCACATCTGGTGTGCATCGTGCGACGACGGGGATTGCTGTAGGAACGAGCAATGACGACGCTGGAGCGACACCCTTGGCTTGAGCCCACATAGTATTTTCTGCGATTCCTCTCACTGTACCCTAGACCGTCACCGAGCCACAAAGCCACTACGGCCAGAAACGAAGAAAGCCCGGGTTGCCGTAGCATCCCGGGCCGTTTCGCCGTAGCCGTCCTATTGGACGGTCAGAGTAAAGCTGGTTGAGTTCGTAATGCTGGAGTTCACCGAATCTGTTCCTGTCAGTGTCACCGTGAGAGTCTGTTTCGTGATGGGCGTCGTGGTCCCACTGCTGCCGCTGCCGCATCCGCTCAGTCCCAGACCGATGACGGTCAGAACAGCCAGGCTGAGCAGGGTCGGCAGCCGGCGCGACCTGCGCGTCGCCAGTCCGACGCCCAGCAGACCGGCGAACACGATTCCCTCCGGCCAGTGCCGGCTTGGCACTCCAGGGGCGTTGCCGCGACTGGCATTTTGGATCTGCGCACCCCGAGGCACCATCGCCCCGGAGGCGGAAGTCCCACATACCGTGCCCTCGCCGATGGTCAGCGTCACGGGGACCGCCAGGCCGTTGTTGATCAATGGCACATTGGATCCGCTGTTCTGGTTATTGCTGAGGGCGTAGCACAGCGTTGGCGCGTTGGCCGGGTAGCTTAGAGCGAGCACAACGGTCCCGGTATAGCCCGATGCGGGAGTGACCGATACCGTGGCCGTGCCAGTGTTGTTGTACGCCACCGTCAGGGGCTGCGCGGCCAGGGTAAAGGATCCGGCAGGG
>CAXTGN010000478.1:0-4302 GCA_964243455.1 uncultured Acidobacteriaceae bacterium | reverse complement strand
AGGAACTCGGAACCGCTGTTCTACCCACAGAACGGGCCCGTGTAGGCGTTATTGAGCGCAATACCCTGGAGACAAAGATCTCTCTGCGTCTTCTCATAGATGGCACGGGGCAGTATCGCGTATCTACAGGCATCCGCTTCTTCGACCACATGTTGGAAAGTCTTGCCAAGCATGGCGGCTTCGATCTCGACCTCACCTGCAAAGGGGACCTGGATGTCGACCAGCACCATACGGTCGAGGACGTCGGTATCGCGCTGGGTGAGGCATTTGGGGAGGCGCTTGGCGACAAGCGAGGCATTCTGCGTGCGGGCTACTTCGTGATGGCGATGGATGAAACGCTGGCCGTCGCCGCTGTCGACCTTTCAGGGCGCGTCAGCTGCGTAGTAAGTGACGACTTAACGCAGCCGCTCGTCGGCGACTTTCAGACAGAACTGGTTCCCGACTTCTTCGACGGTTTTGCGCGCGGTGCCAAGGCCAATGTGCACGTAAAGACGATGTATGGGCGCTCAAACCACCACAAGATCGAGGCAAATTTCAAGGCCTTCGCGCGTGCGATGCGCGGCGCCTGCTCGCGGGATGAACGCATGCGCGATCTGTTGCCGAGCACGAAGGGGCTGCTGTGAGCATCGAGATCGCCAAGGAGAAGCGCAAGGACGCGATCCTCTCCCTGCAGCAGTACTTCGAGCGCAACCTGCCTGAGCCTGTGGGCGATCTCGCGGCTGGGCTGCTGCTTGACTTCTTTCTTCAGGAGATTGGCCCCCTCATCTACAACAAAGCCATCAGCGATGCGCAGGCGCGCCTGACGCAGCGCCTCACCGAGCTGGATGCTGAGCTGTACGAGGAGCCGTTTACCCACTGGGCGAAGACAGGCGCGAGGCGTGGCCGGTGATTGCAGTCATTGATTACAAGGCGGGCAATCTCACCAGCGTGGTGAAAGCGCTTCGCTATTTGGGCGCAAACGAGGTCCTGGTCACGCAGGACGTCAGTGATGTCCGGAACGCGAGAAAGATCGTGCTGCCAGGAGTCGGACACTTCCGCTCGACCGAACTGCTGCACCAGTTGGGCCTGACGGGAGCGGTGCGGGACGCCGTGGCGAACGGAACGCCGTTCCTTGGCATCTGCGTGGGCCTGCAGTGGCTTTATGAGGGATCCACCGAGGCTGTAGAGACGGGGGGTTTTGCCCACTTCAGCGGTCGATGTGAGCGCTTCCCCGCTGTCCACGAAGGGGCTGAGTTGAAGTCCCCGCATGTGGGTTGGAATTCCCTGGAGTCCATTCGGCCTGATTCACAACTTCTTGCCGGGATCGAGCCGGGTGCGTTTGTGTACTACACGCACTCGTGGCGTGCGCCGGTGTCGGAAGATACTGCCGCAACGACGATCTATGGCGGCGCGTTTACGGGTGCGGTGGAACGAGACAAGGTTATGGGTGTGCAGTTCCATCCGGAGAAGTCCGGCGACACGGGGCTGAGGGTTCTGCATAATTTCCTCGCCCTTTAGCATCACAAGAAGCGGAGACCTGCGATGAGTACAGCGACCGATCTGAACGACAGCGAGATGGACCTGAGCGTGACCGACATGACGACCGGTGTAACGACCGAGCAGCCGCACATCTCGGCTTTGGCTGTTCCCACGGTCAAGCTGGACCAGATCAACAACTGGACCGGCGTGAACGAACTTCCCTTTGATCCGATTACCGAACGCATCCTGGAAATCGAGGCGCATGACGAGAGGGGCGAGCTGCAGCAGGGTGCGCTTTCCGTCGTGATTGCGCGGCCTCTGCTGATCGAGGGCAAGGGCTGGGCGTGCCTGTACAGGCTGAGCGCAATGGGACGCGAACATGTGTCACCAGCGCGCGGCATCGATGCCGTCGACGCGCTGCAACAGGCGTTCACGATGGTCCATCGCCAGCTGCAGGGCATGGGGCGGATGCACAAGATCACCTTCGGCGGCTCGGAAGACCTTGGGTTTGCGCCTGCAGGTGAGGGGGCGGCCAAAGGCGCGGGCTGCCCGGTCATGAGCGGATCGATGAGCGTCTAGCGTGCTGACCAAGCGAGTGATTGCCTGCCTGGATGTACGTGGTGGGCGCGTGGTGAAAGGCGTCCAATTCGTGGATATCGTCGATGCAGGCGACCCGGCGGAGTTGGCGCATCGGCACGCGGCCGGGGGCGCGGATGAGATCGTGCTGTTGGACATCACCGCAACGCATGAGGGTCGAGGCACGCTGCTGGATACGGTGAAGCGCACGGCGGACGCGCTGTTTGTGCCGTTCACCGTCGGCGGCGGGATCCGGTCGGCAGAGGATGCGGCGGCGGTGTTCGATGCCGGAGCCGACAAGGTATCGGTCAATTCGTCGGCAATCGCGCGGCCGGAGCTGATCGGCGAAATCGGCGGCAGCTTCGGGGCGCAAGCGGTGATCGTGGCGATCGATGCGCGGCGTGCGACAGATGGCGGCGATTCTGTAGGGGACGCCGAGGTTTACGTCAGCGGCGGGCGCAAGCCGACGGGCCGGCGCGTCGTGGACTGGGCGCGTGAGGCAGAACAGCGGGGCGCCGGCGAAATCCTGCTCACGTCGATGGACGCCGATGGCATGCGCGCCGGCTTCGACTGTGAGTTGACGGCACGGGTATCGGAAGCGGTACAGATTCCGGTGATTGCTTCAGGTGGCGCGGGCTCCGCTGCTCACTTTGCAGATGTTTTTACGCGAGGCAAGGCGGACGCAGCCCTGGCCGCGAGTATCTTTCACTTCGGCGTCACGGACTGCCGGGCGCTGAAGGATGAGGTGGCGCGCAGCGGTGTGGCGATGCGGCTGCCCTGCTAGAGGGCTTCGGCGTGACCACCCCACCCCCAATTGTACTTAAAAGACTCATTTCATTGAATCTTAGGTTCGTATCAGATCCCAAACCTAAGCCCGTGAAATGGGAGTGACGCCCAGAGCTCCCTCGGCCTGCGGAACGCCCTGACTTGTCCTCCCAGCGTACCAACCTAGAGGCTAATTGCACGCAAGTGACGACTAAGAAAGGGGAGCTGCATTCCCCCGGCCGCCTCTTTGAGCCTAAAGAGCAAGGGCCCAGCGAGTTCGTCGCTGAGCCCTGCGTCGTACCGCTGATTATGGCTTAGTGAGGGGCGTCGGCCTTCATCTTGGTTTTGTCGATCTTCGCGTTGTCCTTGGCATCCATCTGCGCCTGCTTGGACTTGTCCTTGGCTACAGTTGTCTTTTCGTGCTTGTCGCCGAAGAGCTTCTGGGTGCCTTCCTTGGTCTTGTCAAATCCTTTGACCGTGCCTTCCTTGGTCTTGTCAACGGCTATCGTACCGCCTTCCTTGGTCTTGTCGACGGCCTTGGAGGTGCCACTCTTGGTCTTGTCGGCAGCAGTCGCGGTGCCGCTCTTGGTCTTGTGGTAAGCCTTCTTGGTGGTCTTTTTGGTGGCGTGACCAGTATCGACAGCGGCATCTTTGGTGTCGGTGCCGGCACTGTGCACGTCCTGCCCGGCGGTCTGGGCCTGAATAATCGCAGGCGTCATCAGGGCGGACGCCAGCATGAACGACGCAAAGGCTGTGGCGAGACGATTGGTTGTCATATCTTCTAAGGTTCCGTTTCCGCCGGTAGGGTTGTCAACCTTTGGGCCGAAATGTGTATCCAGACCGGCAACCTTTAGAACACGATCTCCGTCTGGAGAGTTGCGCTCTGCGTCTTCGCACCCGGTAGGCTCGTCCCGTAAGCAAACATCCAGATTGCCCCGAGGCACTTGTCCGCATTCGATTTGCGGCAGCTGCCGCCCAGTTGTGCTCCTCGCCGTTTCTCCCTCGCCAGGTTGCCCGTGCACAGAGCCAACCCGCACCAAGGCCTTCCCTTTCCCAACCGGCAATCTCACCGGACGGCAAGGAGATTGCGTTTGTCTCGGGAAGCGATATCTGGACGGTCCCGGCTGGGGGTGGCGAGGCGCACCTGCTGATCTCGGACCCGGCAGAGGAGTCCCGGCCTCTGTACTCGCCGGATGGGAGCAAGCTGGCATTCATGTCCACTCGCACGGGCGGGGGCGACATCTATGTGCTGACGTTTGCTACCGGTCAACTGCAGAGGATCACGTACTCGGACTCCCCTTCGAATCTGGACGGATGGTCGCGGGATGGGAACTGGCTGTACTTTACCTCCGCTACGACCGATGTTGCCGGGCAGGGTGACATCCAGCGCGTGCGGGCGACCGGCGGCACGCCCCTGGAGGTGTCGCACGAGCGCTACCTGAACGAGTTTGAGAGTGCACCGTCGTCGGACGGCAAGCAGATTGCGTTGGTCGCCAAGGGCAT
>CAXTGN010000477.1:1227-4304 GCA_964243455.1 uncultured Acidobacteriaceae bacterium | reverse complement strand
CACGGAGTCTGCGTTGGGCGTCAGGTTCACGACTCCGGGGCGGATGCTGCTTGTAACGTCCAGGCCATCTACCACGTACAGATTGCCGTTCGCGCCGCGCCCGTTGGCGCTCGCATCCACGGAGTTCTCCGGATTGAAATTGGTTGAGGTACCCGCGCCGGTGCCGGTCACCCCCGGTGCCAACGTGATCAGGGCCAACGGATTGCGTGTCGCGAGCGGCAGATCATCCATGGCCTCGCGTCCCAGCGTCAGCTCGTTACGGGTCTCCGACGTATCCAGCAATGGTGCCTGTGAGGTGACCTGCACCTGTGAGGTGACCTGCCCGACACTCAGGGCCAAAGGCACGTTGCGTGTTTCGTCCGTGGTCAGCGTCAGCGTCGTGGCAGTGCTGTTGAAACCCGTCGCCGTGGCCGAAACCTTGTAATTGCCCGGGGCAAGGCTGGCAAAGCGGTAGACGCCGCTGGAATCAGCCTTGGTCGTCTGCGTAACGTTGGTCTCCACGTTGGTCAGACTGACCACTGCAGCAGGAACACCCGCACCCGAGGGATCCTGTACTGTGCCTTGCAGGCCGCCGCTGAACTGCGCCACGCATACCGAGCTGAACAGCAAAATGCAGAGCAGGGCCCGGCAGAAAGCCAGCTTGGCATTTTGCCCGCTGCGCATGGAAGCCTTCCTGGCTGGGTGTGTTCCATTGGCTCGAGTCCAGCAAGGGTAACCTTGTCCTGCGTTCCGAGACGTGTGCGCTGCGTTCATGGAAATGTCCTCTTTTTACCTGTCCGAAAGTTGGCTCCGCAGATCGCTTGCCCTGTACGAGCGACCTGGGTACGTCCTCAATCCACTTTCGTGAGCGATACGTGTGTATCCCAACGCACACACGATGCGATGTAGTCCATCCGGTCTATTGCCGAAAGCGGATCGCTCCACCTCCCATACGGGGGTACATCCCAACCTGCCGGAGTCGTTCGCTTGGACCGAAGAGAGTTCCTGATCATGCTGTCTGCCGTGGGCGCGGCCAGTACCCTGGGCGACATCGCTCCCTGTGAGGCGGAGGGGCCGGCAGGACACGTTCCGGGGCGCATCCCGAACGAATACTCGCTTTTTCTGCCGGGTGAAGTCGAGGCCCTGCAGCACCCGCCGCAGGTGACGGCGATCAAGGGCGGCGAGGTGGAGGCCACCCAAGGGGGCAACCGTCAGCACCTGCGAGTGGGCGAACATCTTGCCGGATGGATGTTGGTCACGACACTGGAGATGAACGGAACCGCGACGGCCGTCTTTGAAAAGCACGTCACGCATCGCGGCGCCATCGCCTATGTCACTGAGCGTGGCGGCACGATTGCCCTCATTCCCAAGGGCATCGGGGATCTTGCCAAGATCCGTCCCAGACCGGTGGCTACCTCGGGCGGTGTCCGTTTGGAGCGTCCCCTGCGTGTTGTTCCGGGTCCGGATGTGACGGGCGAGTTTCTGCTCGGCTCGGACCAGGATCCCTGTTACGAGAACGTCGCCGCACTTGGTCCGGAGTACATCGGTTGGACGCTGGTGTCCAGCGATGGCGCGGGTCCAAAGCGGTCACTGTACCTGCAGGCAGATTGCCTCACGCGAGAGCGCAAGGCCAACTCGGAGGAAATCTGGGCGCCCGACATGGACGGGGCTGTCTTTGACCCGCAGGATTACTTTCCCTTCGATGCCCCGGAGCAATACGAGTACAAGCCGGGCTACAGCAAACGAACGCTGTTGGGCGGCTATCTTCCTGTGGCGGACACGGGCGTTTGGAACGCGCAGTACGGCTGCGGGTACGAGGTCACCATGCTGCTTCCGCCCGAGCCGGACGCACACCCCATCGCACGGATCCGTGTCAGGTTGCCAGACGGAGACGCCGGGGAACATGAAGGTCCAGCTGTCCGTGATCCGGATGGTCACAGCTACCGCGTTTACTACTGGAACACCTCGGCGGGGGGCTTCTTCCGTGAACTGGCCGGTACCTGGAACCACTGGCGCGCTCTGTACGAGGAGACCATGCCCGTCGACATCCCGGATCCGTGGCTGATGGATGCGGCGCGTGCGGGCATCACGCTGTCCCGGTGCAGCTACCGCGGCCTGGAGCCGACTTACCAGGTCGGCGAAGGCGCGTACACCAAAATCCCCGAGCGAAGCCATGCGCTGTTTCCGGTGGCGCATTACGAGTACATCTGGGCGCTGCAGCTCTGGGGTCTCACGGGCGAAAGCCGGCCCTACGCGCAGCACTATCTCGACAGCTACGTATTGCCGGACGGGAACTTCCTCTACAACACGCAGGACCAGGTGGAAGGGCCGCTAAACGTGGGCATTTTCCTCATGAATGCAGCGCGGGATTACTGGTACACCCGGGACCCCAGCGGCTTTTTGAAGCAGAAACCCGTGCTCGACCGCATGCTTGAGTACGTGCTGGCAAGGTACGAATACAGCAAGCAGCACTTCAGCAGCGGGGACAGGCACCACGGCCTGATCTGGGGTTCGCCGGAGGCCGATCTCGGCGAGACGGGTAACGACTATCCCGCATCGCACCCGTTTTACTACCAGAACGCGGCCTGCGTGTGGCGCGGCGTGCATGAGTATGCAAAGGTGCTGCAGGCCATTGGCAAAAGTGGCTCCGACCCGACGCTCACTGCCGAGGCGCAGCGCTATGCAGCGATCGCCGAAGAGATGCGCGGGAATATCCAGCGCTCCCTAACCGCGACCATCGCGGCGTCAACTCCCGCCATGCGGCAGGCCGGCATTACACCATTTGAACCGAATGACATCGCCCGGAAGCCGACCGAGTTGTCCAGCTACGAGAACCACCGCTTCATGATGGACTGGTTTCTTGCGGACTGGGGCGTGCCGGCACTGGACGAGGGCCACCTGAAGCACCGCGCGCTTGCCGGGCAGCAGATCTGTGGACTGCACACCGATGGCGAATCGCCGCGCACCAGCAACTTCATGGAGCACGGCACGCTCGCTGCCAAGATACGCCGCGACGACTACCGATCGTACCTACTCACGCTGTATGCGCTGGTGTGCTACGCGGCCGATTCCGGGAACCGTTACGCACCGGAGGACGC
>CAXTGN010000477.1:0-1217 GCA_964243455.1 uncultured Acidobacteriaceae bacterium | reverse complement strand
GGGTTACCCGGGCGAGCAGTCCCGCTATGGCTGGTCGGCGGTGATCAACAGCACGCTGCAGCCCACACTTGGGCTGCGATGGCTACTCTGCTATGAGGAGAGTGACACGGACGTGTGCCATCTCCAGAAGGCAGCGCCCAAACACTGGTTCAGCCAAGGGCAGCGGATCGCGATGCGGGGCTGCCCAACGCGCTTTGGCCGTATCAGCTGGAGCTGCCGGGCCACGGCGGACGATGGGTGGGAGTTCTTGCTGGAGCCTGCTGCGGGCTTCAGTGGTGACGTGATGCTGCACGTCCATCCTCCGCATGGCGGAAAGCTGAAGGCAAGTTCCGCGGGAGAGATCACCGGGCAGGCCGTGCGCTTGCCGAGCGCAACCCTGGCCAGTGGCAGCCCGTTACGGGTGACGGTCAACGCTTGCTGCTGACGGTGCGATGGAATTTGCGGAGGTGGGCGAGCATCGCGCGGCGTCCGGCGCGGTTGAGGTGGGCGGATGCGTTCAGGGCGATGGCCTATTGAGGCAGGGCGGCTCTGGCCTGGTCGATAGCCGCGCTTTCGGCTTCCATCTCGTCGATCCCAGCGGAGGATGGTGTTGCGACCACTGCCCTTGGGGGATGGTTCGATCCATTCGGTTTCGGGAGCGAGGGGTCCGAACTCGGCATCCTGAATGACGCCCTCGACGACCTCGGTGGGGGCTGGAGCGGGGTCGGCTTTGGGGAGGATGGTGCTGGCGATCTGGAGGCCTTAGAGGAGGAGGCCAGCACGGCGCGGGTCAATTTCGTTGTTGGCGATCTTGCCGAGGATCTGGGCGACGGCGAGCAGAGGCCGGCGCGTTCGGAGAGATCGGCTGGGGTGGGCAGGGCGAAGGTGTTGGCCTTGGTAGCGCAGGCCGTGTTGACCTGGGGCTGGCGAGGGCCTGGGCGACGGGTGAGGTCGTGGTGGTAGCAGAAGTTGCCGGACCGGAGCGACGGCGAGCTACGCTCCTCAAACAGGAGGCCATTTGCCAGGGATGAGATTCTGCGACGAGCGATTCCGCCCATGTCATCGCCATAACGCATGCCGTGCCCCACGTGGCTTGGGGATTGCTCAATACGCACCATCTGCGAGTCCCCTGGCATCTTGCCGCTAGCGTCCAAGGTTCTCAGTTGCGCCAGTAGAACTGAGCTAACAAGCCATAGCGATACGCCCTGGCTGCCGGCGCCTGGAGCCGAGGTGGGTGA
>CAXTGN010000476.1:0-4304 GCA_964243455.1 uncultured Acidobacteriaceae bacterium | reverse complement strand
GCCATGCCGCAACCACCGCCACAAAGCGGCTTCAGCCGCGAACCGCCATGGTCCACCCCCAGGAAGGGAGGCCATCGCCTCAGCCATGTAAAACCGCCGCCACCGCAACCGGCTTGAAAGCCGTTTGCCTACAGGTGCACAGGGCCGTCATCCTGAGCGCAGCGAAGGACCTCTGTATTCCGCTTGTGGCAGCACCAAACCTTCAGGCAAACATTACAGCCGCGGAAGGCCCTGGTTCAGCCGCTGCAACGAAAGGCATGCCTTCAGCCCAGATAAGAAGGGCACGGCTCCAGCCATGCCGCAACCACCGCCACAAAGCGGCTTCAGCCGCGAACCGCCATGGTCCAGCACCAGGAAGGAAGGCCATCGCCTCAGCCGTGTCAAAACCGCCGCCACCACAAAGCGGCTTTCAGCCGCGAACCGCCATGGTCCAGCCCCAGGGAGGAGGGCATGGCTTCGGCCGTGCCACACCACAGCCACAAGTCGGTTTAACCCTTAATTCAACGCGCCGATCGTCAACGGCCCCGACGCCGGCCGCGGCTTGCCGTCATAATCTTTATCCAGACCAGGCACAGGCACGCCGGCGCCACGCGCCGGGCTGCCATCCGCCAGATGGAAGTTGAAGTTATCCAGGTCGGATTCCTTGGTCAGCTTCGGCTCACCGACAAACTTCGGATCGGCACAAAGATTCGAGCCCATGTGTAACGTGCAGCGAAGACCTCGTATGCCGTACTCGAGATTGTGACTGTTGACCACATGCCCGATCGGCTTGCCATAGTAGATACCACCCGGTCCACCACCCTGGCCGCCAAGATCGTAGGTGTTCGGGTTGTCATAGCCCAGCACAAGGTTGTTCACAAACGTCAGCGAGCTGTTGCTGCAGCTGTCATCCCAGCAGTTGATGTCGAACAGCGTCGGGGAGTACCCAACAATGGTGTTATTGGCAAACAGCGCCTTGCCGCCCTGGCGAAAGTTAAACGAGACGCCATCCAGCGCCCTGCAAAAATCCGCAAGGTGCGCGTTGAACGTCGCAGGAGTGCCAGGTATCGGCGCATGCATTCGCGTGCAGTTGGCTAACACAAGGTTGTTTTCAAACACTACATCGGTAAAGTTCGGACCCCACTTGAACTGGCCTCCCCCATTGCCATAAGCAATCGAGTTCGTAATCCGCAATTTGTGCTGGCCCGCGTCGATGTGTCCGAAGTCTTCGCCATCCTGCACGTTGTAGCGGAAGATCGAGTGATCGATCACCACGTCCATGCCCATGTTGGCCGGGGTTCCTATGCCGTCCCCATAGCCGCCGCTTGACTGGCCATAGCAGCTGACCGCCGGGTTCTCATGGCGAATCGGATACTCCTGGTTACATCCATTCCACTCCACAATGGAGTCCTTCATATACAGCGTTGCATTCACGCTCGCTGTGCCGTTCCCATCATCGAAGTCCCAGCCCGCCTCGCCGTTATACGCAATGTCGACATGTTCGGCCCAGACCTTCCCCCCAATCGGGCCCTTGATGCCGCGGTCAGTATGCCCATGCACCCAAATGTTCTTCAGCAGCAGGTCATGCGTATGGACGTCCGTCCCAATGCCGTCCTGATCGAAATCGTCAATGGGGTTGCTCGTCCGCTGGCAATCCTTGGGGTACACCGGCGAGCCGTGCACCATACAATCGCTACGCCGCGTGATGTTCAGGCACTCCACGTCCACAAACTGCGCACCACCCAGGTTCAGCGCGGACCACACGCCATAGCCGCCATCGATCTCCGTCATCTTGGTGTGGCTTCCACATGATTCCCAGTTCTCGCCAAGAATCCGCGTCGGATGGTCGGCTGTTCCCGCCGGGATCGTCGTGTTCGTGCACGAAAACGTCCCATTGCCTCCGCTGCACCACGGATCGTTGGCGCTCATGCCCTGGTTGAAGCCCACACGCCACGGACCTTTGCGCAGGATCACGGTATCGCCACCTGCGATTACCCAGTTGAACTTGCCATAGGTATGCTGGTCATCCCACATGAAACGGTAGTCGTTGAAGGCGCAATGCCGATTGGTGCCCTTCCCCGGATACGCCACATCAGCCTTGCCATCGCACTGGCCATCTTTGGCGTTCGCCGAAAACCGTGTCCCGCCGTCCGGCCGCACATACCATGTCTCGCTCATGGCCGGAACCGCGAACAGCCAGCACAACACACTCAACAGACACCACGATCGCAGGTTCATTCGTCTCCGTCCCGGGGGCAAGCTGCTCCAGTCATACTAGCGCCATCCTCTCCTGGGCAACTGTCCTGAGATCATCCACCATCATCACGCCTTAAGGTCATTGACCCTGTTTCAGCCAACTGCTCTACTGAGGCTCTAGCGAAGCGAGCGTGAGGAGCTGGATGCCGCAACCAAGTCGTATCTCCGTTGCCATGTGCACCTACAACGGGGAAAAGTTCGTCCACGAGCAGCTCCGCAGCATCGCGGCGCAAACCCGCCCACCAAACGAACTCATCGCCCTCGACGATTGCTCCACGGACAGAACCGCGGACATCCTGCGCGACTTCGCCGCCTCCGCTCCCTTTCCCGTCACCGTCCACGTCAATCCCTCAAACATCGGCCGCCTCTCCAGGGGCATCACCCGCAACTTCGAAGCTGCCACCCTCATGTGCACCGGCGATCTCATCGTCCCCTCCGACCAGGACGACATCTGGATGCCGGACAAGCTCGAGCGCATGGCCGGCATGATGGACGCTGACCCCTCACTCGCCGGCCTCTTCTCCGACGCGCAGCTGGTCACCGTGACCGGCGAACCCGAAGGCACACTTCTTTCCCAGACCACAGGCCTCAACGCCGCCGAACAGGCCCGCCTGGAGGCAGGCGACGCCCTTCCCCTGCTACTCTCCATGACCAAGGTCTACGGCTCGTCCATGCTGTTCCACGCGCGGCTGAAACAGTACCTTCCCGTCCCGAAACACTGGTGGTTCGACGCCTGGATGGCCGCGGTCGCCGCCATCCATGGCCGCCTCGTCTTTGTGCCTGAAGAGCTTTATAAGTACCGCATCCACCCCAATCAAAGTGTCAGCGCGCGCGTGCAAACAGCTTCCAGCCGGGTGCAACGCTGGCGCAGCTCCGCTAGGGAATACTGGGAAGCCTCCGGCCCTCCGCTCGGGGACCTTTATGACCACATCGCAGCCACAGACAGCCCTCGCAAAGAGGAGTACCTGGCCTATCTGAAAGGCCGCATGGACCTGCTGCGCTTTCGCGCAGACCTACCCGAAAGTCGCCTGGCGCGCACCCTGAAAGTCGCAGGCCGCAGCCGGGACTACCACCGCTTCTTCAACGGCTGGCGCAGCCTCGCCAAAGATCTCACCGCCTGATCTTCGCCAGCCAGTTCAGAGCCCCATACAAGCTCGTCACCCCACAACCGTTGTCATCCCCTAACGAAGTGAAGGGATCGGCTTCCTGCCCGACCACAAGCACCCTCAGGACACCCGAGAACGCAGCTCCCCAATTACCTTCGCCGCCCTCCCCAGATACATGCCATGCGCATACCGGTACGGCCCAATAAAGTGCACAAACGCGGATTGCGTGTAGTCGGCATCCGCGTGCGCCCAATAGGAGCAGTACCGCGGAAACGGCAGTGGCAGCGGCTCCTCCGAATTCGCAATCAGCAGATTCGAGGTCAACTGCTCACTCCCCCACTTGTCCCACGTGCCTTCGGCGATCCCGCGCATCAACTCAGAAAACCACTGGATCTTTTCGCGATCGATCGAACCCTGTGCGAACCCCACGAACCCGGCATTACCGCGCAGATAGCGCAGTTCCGTCGCCTCAGGCAGCTTGTCGAAGTTGCGCTCGCACACCGCCTGCACCTGCGGGTCCTTGTTGCCCTTATACCGAGCCCAGGCCTCGAGCATCGGCTCCACGTGCGGATATGACTTATCCCCAAGCAGCGTAAAACACCGATTCGCCGCTATGCTCTCCACCACCTCGGGCACCGGCTGCATCGTCAACGTGTCCGAGTCCAGCTGCACCACGTAGCCGTCCTGCACCAGGTCGCTGATCAGCATCAGCCGCTCCCAGCAGCCCCCCTTCGGGCAGCTGCCCGTGCTTATGCTTTGGATCTCAACAACGCGAAGCGAAGGCACATGCGCCCTCAGCAGCGACGCATCCGCAGCCGTAACTGATCCATCGCTCAACACCACCACACGCGGCGAAAACCCAAGCCGACGAACGAAAGATTTGATCGCCAGCAGGTACATCCGCGCCTCGCCGTGGCACACCATCGTGACCACGGTGAGCGCGCTATCACTTGACGGCAGAGC
>CAXTGN010000475.1:0-4322 GCA_964243455.1 uncultured Acidobacteriaceae bacterium | reverse complement strand
CTTCGAGATTGTTTGCCTTCACCGCCTCCACCATCCGCTCGAGCGAAATCGTGAACTGTTCCGACAGCTGCAACGTGTCTGTTCGCTTGATTGTTTCTTCCAGCATCTGCCGCCGCTCGGATAGGCGCCGCTGGAGCAGCGACTCGTACCGGAGCCAAAGCAGGTCGAAAGCATAGAAGATCGTCGCGGGGCTTGCGGAACCGCGATTCTGCAGGAGCTGGAAGCTGGGTCTTCCCTGCTCATCGACCGCCACGATCTCACCGTCCACCACTGTCCCAGGGGGCAGGGCATGAAGATCCCGCACAGGACCGGGAAACTGTTCCGTAAGCGAGCTTCCGTTCCGGGAGAGCAAGCGAACCGTGTCCGTCTCCCGGACCGCCTGAGCACGGTACCCGTCCAGCTTCACCTCATAGGTCCAGCCCTCGCCTTCTGGCAAGTGTTTCACCGGCTTACATTCCATCGGCTCCGTGAACGCGATGCGGCGGCCTTCGTCCTTGACCGCAGCGGAGGGCTTGCGCGGTTGCAGCACAGTTTCTTTCTGGGTGACACGCTGGCCAGGAAGTGCGGAGGCTTCGACGGGCAGTTCGTTCTTGAGCTTGCCGCCCTTGTTGGTCAGCTACCATCGTTCGCCCGTCCGGGTGAAGCGCCATTGCCCGTCCAGCTTCCGGCCGCTGAGGTAGAGCTCGACGTTGCCTTTGCTCAAACTGCCTTCGATGACCTCATACGTTCCAAGGTCCCAGACCATTCCGCTGTCTGTGGATTCTTGGGCCAGGTAGCTCATCGGACGCGGCGCCTCCTCCTGGGCGACAGAGCTCGTTCCCTTGCCTATGGGAAAGGCTTGCTCGAAGAGAAACCGCTGAAGTTCTCCCTCCGCCTCAAGACTGAGGTCGAAACATCCGCCATGCTGATGTGCGACCCACACCCGCCGTCCACCTTGTCCGCTCGAGCGCGGAAGCGTATACACGCCGGGCTTGCTCTCGGGTACCTGGACCGGCTCCGGCTTGCCCGGAGTCCTCAGCTTCAGACTGGGCGGGATCTCTTGCACGAGGGTCAGAACCGGTGCGAACAGATCCCCATGCCGCTCGACTCGTTCGAGTGCCGCTCTGGGCGTAAAGATGAGCTCATCGACATTGCCTGTCTCCACCGTGGCTTCCACCTCATCCCAGGTAATCGGCGCTGAGACGTAAGGGTGCGCATGCTTGGCCCGGACCGAGTACACCGCAACCGTTGTTTTGTGCTCAGCATTCTGGCTCCAGTCGATGAGCACCTTGCCTGCCCGCTCCGCACGGGTCATCCGAGACAGGATCGAGTCCGGGTGCTGACGCTCCAGTTCCTCCGCAACATGCTTCGCAATCGGTTGCGTCAGTTCGTAAGTGGTCGGCGTGTTCAGCGGAACATAGATCTGCATTCCCTTGGAACCGGACACCTTCGCCCAGCTCTTGAGCTTGTAGGCCGCGAACCAATCTCGAACGAGCATCGCCACACGGCAGCAATCCACCAGCGTAGCTCCATTGCCAGGGTCCAGATCGAACGCAATCAGGGTCGGTGCTGTGATGAACGGGTAGCGATGCAGGAAGCTGTGAATCTCCACACAGCCCAGGGCAGCGGCCCAGCGTAAGGTCTTCAGGTCGGGGATGCCGACGTAATGGACGACTCCTGGCTCACGCTTGCGTGGCACCGGCATCCGCTGGACCCATTTCGGGGTGAAGCTCGGCGCGTCTTTCTCCCAGAAAGCTTCCCCTTCCACGTCGTCCGGGTATCGCTTCAGACTCAGGGGCCTACCAGCCAGGTGCGGCAGTAGAACCGGGGCGAGTGCCTCGTATGTTCGCACCAGATCCTTGGTTGTGAAACCTGCTCGGGGGAAGAGCGTCCGCGTGCTTGGCATCGACCTTAGGCTGCTCCTGGACGTGTTGGCTGTGTGCCCGCCACAAACGGGTGCACCCTCACACGTTACCGCGATAGCCGAGCGTGCGCAGTTGCGAGCCGCGAAAGCGTGGCGTGCACGCCGTCATCAGGAAAGCTGGTCCAGCGACCTACATCCGCGCTGTCCAGGCCACGCAACGCCTCGCCCTCCGTGCGGAAGCGTACCGGCCTTACATGCCGATGGGCATGGTCCGGCCCCAGGTTGCTGTCCGTTGGCTCTGCTCAAGCCAAAAAACCATGCCGAGCCTGCGTAGGCTCAGCTTGTAGAAGTGCGCTTCCATCCGAACCAGGCTAGCCTCCGCGGCCTGCGTTCCCAACGCGGTGAACGCGGGAGGCGTAGGTCGCGGGCACGCATCGGTCTTCCACAGGATGTTCGCCTTGTCTTCGCTCTACTATGGACTGCATGGGAAGCGAACGCGCGTCCACAACCAGGCAGCGAGAAGCGGGAAAGATCTGCTGCAGCTGCAGGCGGCAGCTCCCATACCAGCCCACAAGCGAGCGGATGTGCGATCGGTGCAGCGGGAAGAAGCACCGGGTCTACATGCACTTCATGCTCGTTGATGGCTGGTTCTGCCAGTTCCTGGAGGAAGACCTGAAAACGCCGCTTCCCCGCAAGGCGCGGCTGAATGACTCGGCCAAGATCATCGAAATGGCCGAGAAAGGAGGCGCGGCCATGCGGCTGGAAGATCGTCAGGCGCTTGACTACGGCATATCGCTGGGCAGGGGCAGCGTCTGGCTCAACCTCACGCCGGAGCAGTATCAAAAGCTGAAGAGGGTGCGGCGGTGAGCGGCGTTCTCGTTGCGGGTACGCGCTTAAACAAATCCAGCGCCCCTGGGAACCCGCTACGATAACGGAAACCTCTGGATAGACCGCCACTCGGGAATGACTGGAAGCTGTCCTCCATGAGACGACTTAGACTTCTGTTGAGATGACTTCAAAGGAAAAACGCATTATTGAGCGTGATTTAGAAACGCTCTTCTCGACAAAGGCTTTCATCATTCCGGCCACAATTGAACTCTGGAAGTCTCTGGGTTTCTTTCACCCACAGGTGCGAACGGAGAACGGTGCGCTGCCTCTGTCTCCAGCCGGCATTGCAGCACTGCGCCGGCTCACAGGCATAATGCAAAAGTTCCCCGAACTGCGCGATTCGTGTTCGTCGAAAGAAATTGCGGTACAGGTACATGAGAGCTATGAAGGCTGGATCAAACGACTGCAACAGCCTGACGGACAAGAATTTGCCGATGGGGTCCGGGATGCTCTGCTTGCAGCCGTGAAAGAGCGTGTTTTCTTGGTCGGTGTGGAAGGACTCGACCTGGAAGATCTGGATCGACTGAACCTCGGGCTCACAACGATCTGCAAGGCAGACCCGGCACTTCTCAGCGAAATCGAGTTCGGCGCGGCACTGACTTCTGAATGGGTACAAAGCCAGTTTGCGAACAAACTGTGGTTGATCGGCAAGAGCCAAGGGAGCCCTGAAGTTTCACGTCAACAATTCGAGCATCGCACAGTGCTCACGGTCGGCATTTTGGCAGTATGCGGTGCCTTGCTGTTCAAAGGATCAATTTGGCAGTCGCATGTCCGTGTGGTGATCACGCCACACCAGCAGACGATGGCCGTCTCCGTTCTCAGTTGGGAAGCTGGAGGCGCGAACCCAAACGTATCACGGAGTTGGGGCCAGGATAAGAAGCTGCCCCTAAATGCGGAAGCGGTTTTGTACTTGCGAAAAGAATGCTTCTTGGATCGGCTGGCCGAGCTACTTGGACTAACAGAGAAGACCGAACTACAGGACGCAATCGTTCGTGCTCTGTACTGGTTTGCGGATGCACACGCTGACCGGAACACTACCATGCGATTCATCAAACTCTGGTCGTGCGCTGAATGCTTCTTTGCAATTACGGATCAAGATGTCACCGAGGCGAACGCACGAGGCATCGCAACCATCCTTACATTCGCTGGCTATGGCATTGCCACAGTTGGCGAGTACGCCAAGTTCAAGCGAAGACTGAAAACCCTTTATGACTTGCGATCACGCGCGGTGCATCGTGCGCAATTCGGTGAAGTCCAGTTGCAAGATCTGGAGGAATTCTCTCGGTTGATTGCATGGCTCATCGTGTCGATGACGGCATTGACGGAGCGAGGGTACCAGACCCTTGCCGCGGTTAAGGAGCAGGCAGTCCGTCTGGATACCATCATGGGCAAGACAACGGTCGACGTTGTTCAGAACTGAATCCCTCTGCTGTCAAGTCACGACAACAGGGAAAGTCACTCATCTAGCACTGACCGACAGCTTATGAGGTTCCGGCGGCTGGTTGTGGTCGCCTATTCGGAAGTTGGCCTTGGTTAGGGCGCGAGACAGAACTGCACGGCGGACACACTGGTTGCCACCTGTTTACGCTAT
>CAXTGN010000474.1:0-4330 GCA_964243455.1 uncultured Acidobacteriaceae bacterium | reverse complement strand
GGCAAAATGCCCATGCCTACCAGGTTCGAGCGGTGGATCCGCTCATAGCTCTCCGCAACAACAAAACGAATCCCCAGCAGGTTCGGCCCCTTCGCCGCCCAGTCTCGGCTTGAGCCCGACCCATACTCTTTTCCCGCCAGGATGCACAGCGGCACGCCACGCTCCGCATAGGACACCGAGGCGTCGTAGATCGACATCGCCTCGCCCTGCGGCAACAGCCGTGTCACACCGCCTTCCGTACCCGGCGCCAGCTTGTTGCGCAGCCGCACATTGGCAAACGTGCCCCGCACCATCACCTCATGATTGCCGCGCCGCGAGCCATAGCTGTTGAACTCGAACTGCGGCACGCCATGCTCGGTCAGATACTGCCCTGCCGGCCCTTTCGCCTTGATGTTGCCTGCCGGCGAGATGTGGTCCGTCGTCACCGAGTCACCCAGCCACGCCAGGCAGCGGGCATTGACGATGTCCTCTACCGGCTTCGGCGTTGCGGGCATGCCATCGAAGTACGGCGCCTGCCGGATGTACGTTGAGTTCGGCTCCCACCCATACGTATCGCCCGACGGAAACCGCAGCGCCTGCCAGTTCGCATCCCCATCCGACACCGTCGCATACTGCGCCCGAAACATCGCCGAATCGATGTTCGCGTGCACCGCGTCCGACACCTCTTTCTGCGTCGGCCAGATGTCCTTTAGATAGACATTGGCCCCATAGTGCCCGCGCCCTAGAGGCTCGTTCGCAAAGTCGTGCTCGATATGCCCGGCCAACGCATACGCCACCGCCAGGGGTGGGCTCATCAGGTAATTCGCCCGCACCTCCGGCGAGATCCGGCCCTCAAAGTTCCGGTTGCCGCTCAGCACACTCACTGCTACCAGCCCGTGCTCTTCAATCGACTTCGACACATCCTCCGGCAGCGGTCCCGAGTTCCCAATGCACGTCGTGCACCCGTAACCCACCACCTGAAACCCGAGCCGGTCCAGGTCATCCAGCAGACCCGCCCGCTTGTAGTAGTCCGTCACCACCCGCGATCCCGGCGCGAGCGACGTCTTCACCCACGGCGGCGTCTTCAGCCCAGCCTCGACCGCTTTCTTCGCCAGCAGCCCCGCCGCCATCATCACGTACGGGTTGCTCGTGTTCGTGCACGACGTGATGGCTGCAATCACGATTGACCCATCGCGCAGATACTTGTCCGGATCCACCCCGAACCGCTGCTCCACACTCTTGATCGGCTCCAGGACCGCCGTCGCCACAGACCCATCCTTCACGGCCTGAGCCGCAAAGTCCGAAGCTCCAGTCACGCCACCAGGTGCCCCATGTTCGCCGGCAGCTCCACTGTCGGCTAAGGTGGGCTTCACTGCGACCAACGGAGCCACCTCACCCACCGGCGTAATCAAATGCGCCGCATGCGCCATCTCACTTGCCGCATGCACGCTCGTGATCACCTCAACCGCATCCGGTACCGCCGGAAACGCCTGCCCCGCGCCCGACGTCACATCGCCCGTCTCCGACACATGGCCGCCCTCACCCTCCCAGCGCACCATCTGCCGCTCCGCCGTACGATTGCCGCCCTGCGGCTGCAGCGTTGGCAACACCTTGCGAAAGCTCGCCGGCGTCTCGCTCAGCAGCACACGATCCTGCGGCCGCTTCGGCCCCGCCACACTCGGCTCCACCGTCGCCAGGTCCAGTTCCAACAACGCCGAATAGTCCGCCTCCGGCGCATCCGCCGTATGGAACATCCCCTGCGCCCGGTAATACGCCTCTACCAGCGCAATCTGCTCCTCACTTCGCCCCGTCAGCCGCAGATAATTCAACGTCTCCGCATCCACCGGAAAGATCCCGCAGGTCGCCCCATACTCCGGCGCCATATTGGCAATGGTCGCCCGGTCAGCCAGCGGCAGCTCGCTGATGCCCGGCCCAAAGAACTCCACAAACTTGCCCACCACGCCCAGCTTGCGCAGGCTCTCGGTCACGGTCAGCACCAGATCGGTCGCCGTCGCGCCCTCGCGCAGCTTGCCCGTCAGACGGAAGCCCACAACCTGCGGCACCAGCATGCTCACCGGCTGACCCAGCATGGCGGCCTCGGCTTCAATGCCGCCCACACCCCATCCCAGTACACCCAGGCCGTTCACCATGGTCGTGTGCGAGTCCGTCCCGACCAGCGTATCGGGGTAAGCCAAAACCTCCCTCACACCCTCTAAACCCGCTGACCCGCTGACCGCTTCACCAGCTGACCCGCTCTCTCGCTGACCCGCTGACTCGCTGGTAAACACCACACGAGCCAGGTACTCCAGGTTCACCTGGTGGCAGATCCCCATCCCGGGAGGCACCACGCTGAAGTTCCGGAACGCCGTCTGCCCCCACTTCAGAAATGCGTACCGCTCGCGGTTGCGGCTGAACTCCAGCGCCGCATTCAGGTCATACGCGTTTTTGGTGCCGTACTCATCCACCTGCACCGAGTGGTCGATCACCAGCTCCGCCGGGATCAGCGGATTGATCTTGTTCGGGTCGCCGCCCAGCGTCTTCATCGCATCGCGCATGGCTGCCAGATCCACAATCGCCGGCACACCCGTGAAGTCCTGCATCAGCACACGCGCCGGCATGTACGCGATCTCGCGCGAGGGCTCTGCCTTCGCCTCCCAGCACGCCAGAAACCGGATGTCATCCGCGGTCACGGTCACACCGTCCTCACGCCGCACCAAGTTCTCCAGCAGCACACGCAGCGAAAAGGGCAGAGCCGAGAGCCTGAGGCCCTCGATCTTTCGTTCCAGCGCCGAAAGCTGAAAGTACCGCACGGTCTGGCTGCCGCTCTGCAGCGTAGCCGCTGCTTGGAAGGTGTTCGGGTGCTGCGCGAAGACGCTTGCCATCGGGATTCTCCTCATGGGCTCCAGTGGAGCGTGTTTACAGTGCCGAGCTCAGCGCAAGGCAAGCCACGGGCACAGGTCAAAACGATGTTGCTGCAGGTAAGGGGAAAGGGCGGCTTCAGGCCTGCCAACCGCGATCATGGCGGCCACGGAGAAAACGCTTGAGGGGAGCGCGGCGCATACACGTCATCTTACGGCAACCCTTCCGCACAGGGAACGACTTCCGTGCCGCGACCGGGTCATTACCAATGTGCGATGCTCAAGCGGCCACGCCGCCCCCGGGCGCTGCATCTGAAGTGCACTGGGATGGCCGACGCCCTCACTTTCTGGCGCGGTTCGAGGAAGTCATCATGAACGACACACGGAAGCTTCATCAAGCCCTTCGCGCCGCTGCCTTTGCCGGCCTCGCCGGCGCACTCACCTTCGGTGCAGCGGGTTGCAAGAGCAAGGACCAGGCTCAGATCGTGGATACCAACGGTGGGGATCCCGCTGCTGCCAACGTCGCGCAACCCTACACCGGCGGCAACACCGGCGGCTACAACAACGGCCAGACGCAGGTGCTCGGCCAAAGCCAGGCTTCCACCTCCCAAAGCAGCGGGGAAACCTACGAGTCGCAAACGCAAGCGCCCATCATCCGGCACAGCACATCCGGGAACGCAAATACCCAGTATTACCCCGTGCCCCAGGCAAACTCCCAGGCCAGCTACCAACAGGGCTATGCCGGGGCCCCGCAACAGGGCTACGGTCCGAACTCTCAGGGCTATGCCGACCCGTCAGCCGACAATCAGGACTACGCCGAGGCCGCCGGCGAAGCCGCCCTCGCCGAAGCCGACCAGCCGCCGCCGCCCCTCCCCGAGTACGACCAGCCGCCCGCGCCGGAAGACGGTTATCTCTGGACCCCGGGCTACTGGAATTACGCGAACACCGGCTACTACTGGGTACCCGGCGCCTGGGTCGCGCCGCCCTTCTATGGAGCGCTTTGGACGCCTCCCTACTGGGGCTATGCCGGCAATCGCTACGTCTGCCATCGCGGCTATTGGGGGCCACACGTCGGCTACTATGGCGGCGTCAACTATGGTTTCGGCTATATCGGCTTCGGCTACTTCGGTGGTTACTGGCAAAACCACAACTTTTACTACAACCGCGCCGTCACCAACGTCAATGTCGTAAATGTCCGAAACGTCTACAACCGTACGGTGATCTATGACAACCGCACCTATGGACCCCGGCCGGAAAACCGCATCAGCTACAACGGTGGCCGTGACGGCCTGAATGTCCAGCCTCGTCCTCAGGAGATGGCGGCCATGCGCGAGGCTCACTACGCCCCAGTGGCCGCACAGCGTGACAACCGGATCGCTGCTGCCAGCAATCGCAGTCAGTTCTTTGCAGCCAATGGCGGCCGCCCGGCTCAGGTGTTCGCAGCCCGCCCCGTCGGGAACGTTCGCGCCATCGCCGCGGCGCCGCCAGCCCAG
>CAXTGN010000473.1:0-4344 GCA_964243455.1 uncultured Acidobacteriaceae bacterium | reverse complement strand
ATCAGCATCTCGGCCCAGTCCTGGCTTTCGGTCCCGCCGGCGCCCGGGTGTACCGTCACAATGGCGTTCAGCCCGTCATTGTCCTCGCTCAGCATAGTCCGCGATTCGAGTTGCTCCGTATAGGTGCTCAGTCCCTCGATCTCGCGCTTTAGCTCGTCCTCAACGCTGGTTTCGCCCTCACGCATCAGTTCGAAATAGCTGTCGATGTCACCCATGCGACGGCCCAACTCGGCGTCGTAGCCAAGTTGCTCTTCCAGGCGTTTGCGCTCGCGCATCAGCGGTTGAGACTTTGCGGCATCGGCCCAGACCGCTGGGTCGGAGATCTTCTCTTCTACCCTCGCAAGCTCTTTTCTTAGTCGAGCCGAGTCAAAGATACTCCCGCAGGTCACGCACCTTCTCGCGGACCGGGGAGTAAGCAAATTCCAGATCATCCAACATATGTTCTAGTCTACCTTTCCCGTGGACCGGGCTTCTTCAGATACGCCTGAAGCGGCCCGCCTGCCAGAAAAGCGGCAATGGCAATGCCACAGAGCCATCCAAACCAGTCTCCATATCGCGTGTAAAACGTAACGTCGCTGCGATACGCAAACGGAACCTGAATGGCACCCCGCACATGCCGGGGCAAAGCCGCGGCGATGCGGCCCTCCGGATCGATCGATGCCGTCAGGCCCGTGTTTGTATCCCGCAACAACCAGCGACGGTTCTCAATGGCCCTCATGCGCGCCATATCAAGGTGTTCCCATGGCGCGCTCGTGTCGCCGTACCATCCATCGTCGGATAAGTTCACCAGCACCTGCGCGCCATTTCGCGCAAACTCCCGGATCTCGTTCCCAAAGATCGACTCGTAACAGATGAAAACTCCGAAACGATGTCCATCCACGCGGAACACCCGTCGTTGCGTCCCCGGCACAAAGTTCAATCCGTCCAGCAGATGGCCTGCAAAAAAGAACAACTGCTTGTAAGGCGTGTATTCGCCAAAGGGCACCAGGTGCATCTTGTCGTAGCGGCCGGCATAGGTTCCGTCGGGAAGGTAGAAACTGGCCGAAGCGAATTCATCGTAGCGGCCTGACGGGTTAAGCGATGCGCCCGCGCCAACAGCATCCACCACCAGGGGCGCACCGACCGATCGGGTCACCTTTGCCAGAGCAGCCCGTAACGCAGGGTCTGCATCGGCAAAGCTCGTGGGGGCCTCCGGCCAGGCCACCAGATCCGGGTGAAGGCTGATACCGGTGCGTCGTCCCAGCTGCGATACTTCAGGCGCCAATGTGGGGTGTTCTGTCAGCGCGGAGAAGCTGTCCAGCATCTCTCTTTCGCTCTCCCGCGGGCCAGCCGCCTCGGCCCCTACGCTTAAGTTGTCCTGCAGCAGGACAGCGGTCGCCTCCGCGCGCTCGGCTGGAAGAATGCGCATGGGGCCCACCACACCAGACACGAACAGGCAAGTGGCCAGCACCGGGCCTGCCATCCGCAAAACAGGCGCCTTCGCCACCGGTCGCCATAACCAAAGCACATTCCCGGCGGCGACGACGAGAGATATGCCCATCACGCCGGTCCAGGGCGCCAAGGCGGTCAGGATGGAGTTATCGATCTGTGTGTAACCCAACAGATCCCAGGGGAAGCCCGTGATCTGTGTGCGCGCCACCTCCACCGCCACCCAGAGCAAAGGAGCCAACGCAAGCACCCATCGCTCCCCGGCCTGTCTTCGGAGTAAGGCAAACAGCCCTCCAAACAGGCCAAAATACAACCCCAGATACAGTGAAAACAGGAGGAGGATCCCAGCGGCCGCTACCGGGGGCAGCCCCCCATAGCGGAACATGGTCTGGTAGATCCAGTAACAGTTCCCGAGAAACCACACAAAGCCGCAGGCATATCCAAGAAGCGCTGAACTCGGGAGAGAAAGGGTTTTTCCCGTACGGTCACGGCCATTCAGAGCTAACAGCAGGGGGACCAGGCAGAACCAGCAAATCAAACGTCGCCACGCCGGGACAGGACCGGCCAGCGGAAAAGGCAGCCATTGCAGGATGGCCGAAAGAATCGACAGCGCCCACAGACGCAGGGGAATGTGACGCATCGCCCATGAGTCTAGCATTTCCAGGAAGTTGCCTACATAAGTTGGAAACCTGCATCCAAGGCTTCAGATCTACGCATTTGCAGTAACTCACAGGCGACGGATACAGTGGAACCACTTTGCTGTGCGAGCAGCTGATTTCAGTTCTCAGTTGAAAGGAAGTTATATGGATGTAACTCAGATTCTTTCCGCGATCGATGCGGAGATCAGCCGCCTGCAACAGGCAAGACAGGCTGTTGCAGCGCTCGATGGAGCAAGCCCGATACCCGCACGTCGGCCAGGAAGGCCCAAGGGTTCTCAAAACGTCGCTCCCGCCGCCGATGGAGCGCCGCGGAAACGCAAGCGGAATCTAAGTCCCGAAGGCAGAAAGCGGATCCAGGAAGCCATGAAGCGCCGTTGGGCCGAGCGGCATAAGGGTGATTCCAAGGACGGATCGAAGTAGCAAGGCACCTTCTCGGAGGGCGTGCCAGCACCTGCGATGGGCTGCACGCCTTGTCCGCACTCAGCGGATGGCCAGCACCTCGCGCACGTTATCGGTTCCCTGAAAGAAGCGAATCGTGCCGAAGCCGTCCAGATATTTCTCAATCTGACGATTCTGCAGGGTTTGACGCACGGGCAACGGCTCACTGCCGATAATGCGCAGGTCCGGCCCGTCCGTTAATTGGTAACGGGCATATCCCACGTTGGGACCGTCTGCTTTGCCATGGAAGAAACCAAGCAGTCGCCCATCGGGCCGCGTGACCTCCCGTAGTCGCTCAAATAGGATCGGCACCAGAGGCACAGGCAGATAATCCGCCGTATCCCAAAGCAGAACGATGTCGAAATCGCGCCCGGAAAAGTCCAGGTTTGCGGCCTTGAACCGGTCGGCATCGTACTCCAGCGCTTTGGCCTTGGGCCCATCCCCGGTAGACTTCACCCACTCTGGCTTCTGCGCTTCGCCTACGATATTCGCCATGTAGACGCTATGGCCCAGCGACGTCAGAAGATTGATATTGACCGGAGCGGTTGCACCGAAATCCAGTACACGCAACGAGCGTGCCGGCTCCGCGCGAAGATAGGCGAGCACGTCGGCCCACCCGCGAGAGGGTCGGGTCCGTTCCGGGACATGTCCCTCGCCCGCGCTGCCACCCCGCCTGAACAACTTCAACATGAGTCCCACTCCGCTTTCGGTCTCGGTGCTCTGAGCATCGCCTGCATGGGGCTGTTCTGTCCAGCAACGCAGATTCTGCCATGCCATTCAGCGTTCCGTTGCCCCCGATCTGACGTAAGGTGCGGTTTCCTCGTCCAACGTCATGAAGGGGGGCTTCTCTTTGCCTCAAGGCTGTCTTTGGCAAGCGTTTCGGCGATTGTGGATCATATCCCTTGCCGTGCTCCCCGTTTCCACTCTGGACGCTCGACCTGCAGTGCCTTCCGCCTTGTTCCAGGGCATGCCGGACCTCTCCCAAGCGCCGGTGCGCTGGGCAGAGGCAGCCAGCGCCACCGAGGAGCACATCGTTAACTACGACCGCAGCAACCCTCTGCGTTACAGGGTTCGCAGGATCGACGCGAAGGGCGAAGTCGTTCGCGAAATCATCGAAAGCAAGGAAGGCTCTGTGGCTCGCCTGATAGGGCGTAACGGGCAAACTCTCACGGCTGAAGAAAACGCCGCGGAGCGTGAGCGTCTGGGGGACATTCTGAACTCGCCGGAGGGATTTCTGCGGCGGGCGCATCGCGACGAAGGCTCCAGGACCTACGCCACAGAGCTGCTCCACTCCATGTCAAAGGCCATGCTCTGGAGCTATACACCCGGCCAGCCACAACTCCCCGGCGCCCACGGTGTGGCCGTCGTCCTCGATTTCAAGCCCGATCCGGCATTCCATCCGCCGAGCCTCGTCGCCGAGGGCCTGACGGGCATCGCCGGCAGGGTCTGGATCGACGCCGCCAGTCATTGTGTCACCCGCATCGAGGGACGCGTGCTCCATCCCGTCGATTTCGGTTGGGGTGGCTTCCTCGCCCGCATCAAGGAAGGCGGGACCATCGAGTTGGAACAGAGCAAAGCCGGCGCTGGCTCTACTCGCACCTTGTGGAACACCTTTCCATCCGAGAGGTTCTCGTACACACCGTCGAGGAGAACGCCGAAATGACCGCAACCAACGTCGAAGCGCTCCCTGGACCCATCTCCTACCGCGACGCCATCCAGCAGCTCCTCGCGCTCCCGGTCCCTACTCGCTGACCCAGCCTTTTTGTCATTCCCGAAGGGAATCTGCGTTCTCGGGGGTCGCGCAGCCCGCGCCAAAACA
>CAXTGN010000472.1:975-4350 GCA_964243455.1 uncultured Acidobacteriaceae bacterium | reverse complement strand
GAACACCGCCTCATTGACTGCCCCGCCTCCGCTCCATAGCATCACCTTCGAGGCACAGTTCCACCCCCTTGACGCCCGAAGAGAGCCAGTCCAGCGAAGACAACCGGCAACGCAGGCCCCGTAAGCCGCGCCTGCCTGGGAAGCCCATCTTCTACGACCCGCAGCGCAAGCGCTGGAAGCGGCTCCGTCGCATCTTCGATTCGCTCGCGTTGGCCGGTGCCGTCGTTGGCATTCTCTTCCTCATCGGTCTGTTGCGCATGCGCCCCCTGCGCGCGCTCGACCTCCGGTCCGCGACCAAACGCTACCGTGCTCTGTCGAACCCACCCGCCCCTGAGCTGAATCCGCGCGAAAAGTTGAACCATTCGCTTCACCGGCACAGCGATCTCAAGCCCTCCGATGTCGTCCTGAACCAGGGCGAAGGCCTCCGCGCCGCCTTCTATAACGACGTCGACCCCGCCAGCTACGCGTCCTTCAAACAACACGTTAAGCAGATCGATATCCTCTTCCCCGAGTGGCTCCACGTCCTCGGTCCGGACGGCGGTCTGACCGCCTACTCTTCCGACAACCGGCCCTTCCCCGTCATTGACGCGGCCGGCGTTCACGGCGTCGACCGTGAAAACAAGGTCGTCAAAGCCATCGCCGCGAACAAGGAAGACACGGAGATCTTTCCGCTCGTCAACAACTTCAATCCCCTCACCAACACCTTCTCCGACGCTGTCGGCACGTTTCTCAACAACGCCCCCGCCCGTGCGACCTTCACTTCTCAGGTCGATGCCCTGCTCGCCGCGAATACCCGCTACCGCGGCCTGATTCTCAGCTTCCAGGAG
This sequence comes from uncultured Acidobacteriaceae bacterium, assembly GCA_964243455.1. GTDB lineage: Bacteria > Acidobacteriota > Terriglobia > Terriglobales > Acidobacteriaceae > Granulicella. The sequence continues at coordinate 3,523 of CAXTGN010000472.1, read as the reverse complement.
GTCCCACCCGCCGCCCTGCCCGGCTACGGTGCCCTCGTCCAAGCGCTCTCGACCGACCTGCACAGCCGCAATCTCAAGCTCTATATCACCGTACCCGTCGGGAACACGGGCTACGATCTCGGCTTCCTAAGCGCCCACACCGATGGCCTCGTCCTCATGAACTTCGGCGAGCACCACGATCAGACCGTCTCCGGCCCGGTCGCCTCCCAGGACTGGTTCGAAAACAACCTCAAAGCCATCCTCAAGCTCGTCCCCCGCGAAAAGATCCTCTGCGCCGTCGGCAACTACGGCTACGACTGGACGCTGCCACTTCCCCCCGCACCGCCCATCCAACCGCAGCCATCGCGTGGCGCCACCCGCAGCCATCCCCCGCCATCCCCAGCCATCCCCAGCCCGCCCCAGCCCGAGACCACCAACGACGCCCTCTCCGTCGCCATGATCTCCACCCAGGACGCATGGCAGCGCGCCTCCGACTCCGAAGCCAAGATCGAACTTGACGACGCCTCGCTCAACCCACACTTCGGCTACGACGACGAGGACGCCAAAGAGCGCCATCAGATCTGGTACCTCGACGCCGTCAGTGCCGTGAACCAGATGCGCGTCGCCCGCGCCCTCGGCCTCCAGACCTTCGCCCTCTGGCGTCTCGGCTTCGAGGACGCCTCCATCTGGCGCATCTGGGACAACCCGCTCTCCCCCAACGTCGTCGGGGAGCTCGCCGACGTCGCTCCCGGCCAGGACGTCGACACCGAAGGCGACGGCGATATCCTCCGCGTCACCGGCCTGCCGCAAAACGGGCACCGCACCGCCGAACTCGACGACGACAAAACCATCCCGGCCCAGTACCTCTCCGTTATCAACGAGACGATGGACAGCTTCCCGCTGCCCTACACCGTCACCCAGTACGGCTACCACCCCAAACAGGTCGCCATCACCTTCGACGACGGTCCCGATCCCACATGGACCCCGAAGATCCTCGACATCCTCAAGCAGTACAAGGTCAAAGGCACCTTCTTCATGATCGGCGAGGTCGCCCAGGACAACGTCGGTGTCATGCAGCGCGTGTTCCGCGAAGGCCACGAGATCGGCAACCACACCTTCACGCATCCGGACATCTCCGACATCTCCGAGCGCGCCGTCGATCTCCAGCTCAACGCTACCGAGCGACTCTTCGCCGCCAAGCTCGGCGTGCAGCCCGTCTACTTTCGTCCTCCCTACTCCATCGATCAGGAGCCCGACACCAACGACTAGGCAGCGCCGATTCAGCACATCGAATCCCACGGCTACGTCATCGTCGGCAACAAGATCGACACCAACGACTGGGACGAGCATCCTCGCAAAACCCCGCAGGAAATCGTTGACTCTGTCTTTCAGCAGATCGACCAGGCGCAGACCAAGACCTGGATGCGCGGCTCGGTCATCCTCATGCACGACGGCGGCGGCGACCGCTCCGCCACGGTCGCCGCCCTGCCCTCGCTCATCACCACGCTGCGCGCCCGCGGCTACGACATCGTGCCCGTCTCCCAGCTCATCGGCCAGACCCGCGCCCAGGTCATGCCGGCACTCACCGCGCGCCAGCGCCGCACCGCCCTGGTCGACTCCGTCGCCTTCTTTTTCATTTCCTTCTTCAACCACATCGTCGTCTTCGTCTTCTTCGTCGGCGACGTCCTCATGAGCGCGCGACTCATCATTATCGGCCTCTGCGCCCTCATCGATCGCCTGCGCACGCGCAAGAACTTCGCCTCGCCCGACTACGAGCCCAAGGTCGCCGTCCTCATCCCCGCCTACAACGAAGAACTCGTCATCGCCCGCACCATCCGCTCGGTGATGATGTCCACTTACAAAAACATCCGCATCATCGTCATCGACGATGGCTCCAAAGACCACACCTTCGACGTCGCCACCGAGACCTACGCCAAAGAGATCGCCGAAGGCCGCGTCACCGTCCTCACCAAGCCCAACGGTGGAAAAGCCGAAGCCCTCAACTTCGCCCTGGAGCACCTCGACCCCTCTGAAGAGCCCATCTACGTCGGCATCGATGCCGACGGCGTCATCGCGCACGACGCCATCGCCCGGATGATCCCGCACTTCGCCAATCCGGGCATCGGCGCCGTCGCCGGGAACGCCAAGGTTGGCAACCGCGTCAACCTCTGGACTCGCTGGCAGGCTCTCGAATACATCACCAGCCAGAACTTCGAGCGCCGCGCTCTGGACCTCTTTGACGTCGTCATGGTCGTTCCCGGCGCCATCGGTGCCTGGCGCACCGCGGCCGTCAAGACCGGTGGCGGCTACGCCCCCGACACCGTCGCCGAAGACGCCGACCTCACCATGAACCTGCTCGAGCAGGGTTACGCCGTCATCTACGAAGACCAGGCTCTCGCCTTTACCGAGGCTCCCGTCAACGCCAACGGTCTCGCCCGCCAGCGCTTCCGTTGGAGCTTCGGCATCCTCCAGGCCATCTTCAAGCACAAGGCCGCCATCCGCAATCGCGTCGCCATGGGCCTCTTCGCCCTGCCCAACATCCTCATCTTCCAGGTGCTGCTGCCGCTGC
>CAXTGN010000472.1:0-965 GCA_964243455.1 uncultured Acidobacteriaceae bacterium | reverse complement strand
TCGCCACTCATCGACCTCTTTTTCGTCTTCGGCATCATCCACTACTTCATCGACAAGCACTTCCACCCCGAAGCCGCCAACACCGCCGACCTCTACAAGCTCCTCACCTTCTTTTTAACCTTCCTGCTCATCGACTTCGCCGCCTCCGCCCTCGCCTTCCTCCTCGAGCGCAAACACCCCGCCAGCAAAGGCGACGCCTGGCTCCTGGTCCACATCTGGGTACAGCGCTTCACTTACCGCCAGCTCTTCAGCTATGTCCTCCTCAAGACCGTGAAACGCGCCATCGACGGCAAACCCTTCAACTGGGACAAACTCGAACGCACCGCGCAGATGTCCAAGCAGACCGAACAACTCACCACATAACCGCATTCCTGAAGGGAATCCGATGTGACCGTACCTGCTCCTGCGCAGTCTCTCCACGCAGAATCTGGCGTCACGCTGCGTCATGCAGCGAAGGCCGTACCATGCGCTCCGTGCTAGCTTTGAAGGCACCCCATGTTTCCTCCGTCGCCCCTGCCCGGCCCAGGCGCACGCCGCCGTCGGCTCATTCCGCTTTTTAGCCTGTCCCTCGCGTGCGGCCCGGCCGTCTTTCTCGTAGCCCAGCAATCCGCTGCCCCAACTGCTCCGATCGTTCAACCCGGTGCCCCCGGCCAGCCCTCGCGCACCCTCCCGTCCGACACCGCAGCCGTCCCCACGCCCACGTCACCCGCCGACGTCAGCTTCATGCAGGGCATGGTCATGCACCACGGCCAGGCTGTCGAAATGTGCGCCCTCATCGCCTCACACACCCAGGATCCGCAAATTATCTCCATCGGCCAACGCATCTCCCTCTCGCAATCCGACGAAATGAAGTTCATGCAGCGCTGGCTTACGGACCGTCACCAGCCCATCTCCATGGCCATGCCCGGCATGCCCGACATGACGGTGGATGGCAGTCCCATGCCCTCCATGCCCGGCATGCTCAC
>CAXTGN010000471.1:0-4365 GCA_964243455.1 uncultured Acidobacteriaceae bacterium | reverse complement strand
GAGGTCGAACCGTTCGGGAAAGGGAAACTTCGAAGGATCGCGGTTCGCAGCAGCCAGGACCAGCAACACCTGCTCTCCGGCGCGAATTGTGGAATCGCCGAGCCGAACGTTCTCCTTGGCGAAGCGACGAGTGTTTTGAACCGGCGGATCGAATCGGAGCACCTCCCACACGAACGCCCGCAGTGAGGCGTCATCGTTCAGCAAGCTGCGGTGAAGTTCCTGATTGGTGGCTAAGCAACGTACGGAGTTTCCGATCAGGCCTGCAGTGGCGTCGTAAGTCTGAAACAGAAATCCAATCAGATTCTTGACAATGACGGCGTGATCTATAGAGCGCTCACTAGCCGCCGTAAAGAAGCTCCTCAAGAGCACGCCCGTTTGCGCCCGTTCATTCATCAACGTCACAAGGCGGTTAGACAGCGCCTGGGCCGCACAATCTCCAAGCGTTCTTTGTTCCGAGGTGGCGAGAGGTGAAATACCTGCTGCGAACGTACTGACCTCGACAGTGACGGCATCCACGTCCTTCGGAGAGACACCCAGGCAAGAACCGATCGTGTAGGTCGGTAATTGAAACATCAGTCTTCGCACTAGATCAAGCGGTGCAGTGTCGACGGAGCGGTCCCTTAAGGTGCTTGCAAACTTCGCGGCTATTCTGCTGCATTCCTTCGCGCAGTTGTCGTTCACGGCATCGACGGCAGCGGATTTGAGCGGACACTGTTTAGGCCCGTCGGTCATCCGCATAAGAGATCCGAAGACTGTGCCACTGCGAAGCTCAAGCAGGGGGGGCGGCACGGGCTCCTCTTCTGGGCGAACTTGAAATGCTTGATTGGTCAGCACCTCTGTCACCAAGTGCGCTTTCGATGCGATCCACAATTTGAGCGGCTCGTCGAAATAGAGCGGCTTCTCAAAGACCAAATGGGCGTAGTACGGATAAGGATCGGCCGCAGTCACAGCTTCTAAAGGCGTCATTTCAGGGTTTCCTCTGGGCGTCGCCACGTTCCGGGGCACGAAAAAACTGCGGGGCCTGCTCCCTCACCTCCAGCCCATAGTCGCGCTCAACTTCGATGATCTGGAAAGCCATCATGGTGGCACCGTGGTTGTCTACCCACCTCTCCCGGAAGTGATCGCGATGTCGAAGCGCATCACTCCAGTCGGTCGACGAAAAACTGACATAATACCGTCCGGCCCTCGAGAGGCTGCCGTAACCATGGAGCTCCGGTATGGCGTCATCGGTTGAGAGCTTCCTAAACCACCCTTCGAATTCTTGTGGATCAAGAACCCCGTCGATTCTTGCCAGCGACATGTAATGCCTAGAGTGGAAAGGTGGGCGATTGTAGCGAGAACTCGGCTCAGTTGTCCTGCCGCCCGCTTTGAGGTTTTCGAACAGCACGGGACCAACTCTCAAACGGTAATCGGCGAATATGCCGTTCCTCCCCGCTTGCTGTGCTGCGTGATGCTCCCCGGTGCTTCGCCACTGCACGAGAGCGGCTTCGTCTGCCCAATACGATAGGGAAAGCAAACGATTATCTTTCAACAAAGAAGAGGATCTCTCGATAGAGAGGAAGCCGGGGATCGTATCCAGCAACGGGCGCAGCTTTCGCGCCGTCTCAAGATATGACTCATGTGTCTCTGGAGTTGTTTGCACCTCGAATACAACTGCGAATGGCAAGGTTCCTGATCCTGTCTCTTCTTTGGCTAGTAATGGTTTGACCGCTGTGGCTGCCGCCGCGGTCGCACTCACCTGCATGAACTCTCTTCTTGACATCGCTTCCATCTCTTCTCCTCAACATCTCGATTCTTTCAATGATCCCAGCGCGCATGTTTCACGTATCATCGAACTATGGCTGACATAAACAAACTTGCAGCAACCGCCAGAGTCGTCGGTGATCCAGCGCGTGCTGGGATGTTGTGGAGTCTCATGGGCGGCGAGTCACGGCCGGCGGGCGAACTGGCGCTGATTGCCGGGGTCTCCAACCAGACCGCCAGCAGTCATCTTGCGCAACTGCGCTCCGCGGAACTGTTGACAGTACAGGTGCGCGGGCGGAGCCACTTTTATCAACTGAGAAACGCTTCCGTGGCCAAGGCTTTGGAAGCCCTGATGCACGTCGTCAATCCAGAACTGGTCCCGGTTAAAGGAACGGCTTCGCACGTGGCGCCCGGCCTGTTGCTGGCAAGAACCTGCTATGACCATCTGGCCGGGAGAGTCGCGGTAAGGATCGCCGCAGCGATGAAGAGAGAGCGGTGGGTTCTGGAGAAGAACGATGATTTTGTCGTCACGACGCAGGGCGAACGGCATCTGCTTTCGTTTGGGATCGAACTGAAGGTCGCAAACGGTTCGCGGAGGCGATACGCTTACCCCTGCCTGGATTGGAGCGAGCGCCTGGCGCACATCGGGGGACATTTGGGATCAGCGATTCTCAATTGGTTGGTCGTAGAGAAAGCGGTTGCACGTATAGAAGGTACGAGAGCAATGAGAGTGACGGGATCCGGTCGGGCTTTACTGGAAAAAGTCTTCGCCCTGCGGATAGGTATGGATGGAAGCACGGTCACTCTGCTAGATCAGGAGGCGACCTAGCTTTCGACGCGCTCTGTTGTACCGGGAACACGGTGCGGCTCATTGCGTTGGGTAACGTAGCGGATCATCCAGCCCTGCCGGGCGAAAGCAGGCGATGGAAATGACAGAGTATGGAAAGGGTGGAAAGCCATGATGCCGGCTTCCCACCCTTCCCACACTCTTTGGAAAGCCCTTCAGGATTCCCACATTCCCACGGCCTCGACGACTGGATATATCGCTCCTCATCCCCTACAACTCGAACCCTCGCCACCGCAAGGGGCTTGTAACGGATGTCTCAGGTCCACAGCGTAACGCATCTCCCGGTACACTCAACCTCCTGTTTGGTGGACCGGGCGGCGAAGCCCGTGAATGGCTCCGTCTTCGTGGTGGCCGTGAATGGCGAGTACACGGTCAAGCGGCTGTGCCGCGAACCGGATCGCATCTGGACAAAATCACGAGTACCTGACTGTGAAGCCGTTAAAAGATCTTGACCCTCGCGACAGTACAGTCGATACTTGAGGTAACACGGCCGGTCCCTCTTCGCGACAGCGTACGGGCCGGTTTTCCTTTTTAGGTGCTTGCTCCCTAATGAACCCTTACACGAAGCCCTACAGAAGCGTCGCAGAGCAGCTCGCCCTTCTTGCTTCGAGGGGAATGGAGATCACCGATCATCCTGCAGCTCATGCCCGCTTGGAACGCATCGGATATTACCGACTGAGTGGCTATTCGTACCCTTTTCGCCAGAGTCGCATAAGCATTCATCCTTTGACCGGTGTGCCTCTTCGTCATCCTGGAACAGGAAAACCCCAGGTCATCGTTGAGGATCACTTCCGTGCGGGAACAGCCTTTGAGCATGTCATGGACCTATATGTCTTCGACAAGCGTCTGCGGTTGCTCTTCCTTGACGCTCTCGAGCGAGTAGAGGTCGCGCTGCGCGTCGATATCGCTCTCCTGCTCGGGAAGAGGAGCCCCTGGGCTCACCGCGATCCCGGTGAAGTTCACGGGCGGTTCTCGAAAATCATCGACCCAAAAACAGGACTAAGCGACCATCAAAGATGGCTGGCCCGGTTAGACAACACGTTTGATCGCTCGAAAGATGAGTTCGTCAAGCACTTCAAACGGAAATACGGGTCTGAGATCCCTCCAATTTGGATTGCGATTGAATTGTGGGACTTCGGGATGCTCTCGGTGTTTATCGGAGGAATGAAGAATGCCGATCAAACTGAGCTTGCGGCGAAACATGGGCTAGCTCGCCCAGAGCTGCTCACCTCGTGGGTCCGCAATCTGAACCACATTCGCAACGTATGCGCACATCACAGCCGGCTCTGGAACCGCTCTCCCGCCGACCAGATTTCGCCCCCTCGGCTTGGAGAGAACCATTTACTCGACCACCTCGCTAGAGATCCGCAAGCTTTGACTCGTCTGTATGCCTCGGCAGTAGCTCTTCAATATCTGCTGCGGACGATCAATCCTGCTTCGTCGTGGGGAACAAGGCTCAAAGAACACTGCACAAGCTTCCCAACCCGAGGTGTCGTCCACCTCGGAAATGCTGGCTTCCCGATCGGCTGGGAAGGCCTGCAGCTATGGCAGTAATCGATTCCGGCCCGGAGTTCCGATGCAGAAGGTAATGACCGCCGCCGTCCTCATAGAAGCGCCCCATCTGGAAAGTGTCATGCTCCACGGTGGACAGAGCAGTGGACAGACCTAGGCGTTCACTTCCCTGGAATGCGAAACTGTATGTCCATGCTTACCGGGGACGTCCGCAATCAAATCGACCGCATCTGGGACGCCTTCTGGTCCGGGGGTATCGCTAA
>CAXTGN010000470.1:0-4383 GCA_964243455.1 uncultured Acidobacteriaceae bacterium | reverse complement strand
TCGACCTGGAGGGCGCGGGCGAGACGATCGAGCGAGCTCAGCGTCGGCATGGCTTTGCCGTTTTCGATTTTGGAGATATAGGTGCGCGGCACGTTCATGCGGCCGGCGAGCTGACGCTGGGACAGGTTGCGGACCTTGCGCAGATCGCGGACGGCGCTGGCCACCTGCAGGGTGTCGTTCTTGGGCTCAGCGGCGGCCGTGACAGCCTGGCTGGGGACAAGGGCGATGGCCGGTTGGGGCTTGGGCTGCTCGGCGACAAGGGATTGCTTGCAGCGGCGGCAGATGTTGGTGGGAGTGCTGAACTGTACGAGCTTGCAGTGCTCGCACTTGCGGACTTCGCGCTCCGATGAAACGGAAACGCCGGCGGGCGCCAGGGTTGCTTCCATGATGTGTGTTGCGGGCGGCTGCCAGAGCGGGGCACCGCAGCACCCATTGCCTAAGGAAGCAACAGGTGATGTGCCTACGATGACACCGGGTACACAGGCAGTCAAGGGGTATTGCAGAAGATTCCCCCAAAGAACAGGGAGAAAATAGGACGAAGAACCAAGGTAGTTAACCCCGGTGCATGTGCTGGTTTAAGTTTTGCCCCGTTCGCATGTTGTTTCGGAGGTATGGCGCGGGGCTCAGGACAGCCTGCCCCGGCGACGTACCGGGTAACGTAGAGCGAGGGAAGACGTTGAGGAGGCTTTTTGCACAAGTGTGACGTGGCTGCGGCGGAAGCGTTGTTGCGGGAGTGGACGGGGAGTGAGTCGTTGGTGAAGCACGGGCTGGCCGTGGCGGCCTGTGTCGAGAGCTACGGGGTTCGCGAGGCGGCACGGCTGGGACTGGAAGGCGAGGCCGCGCAGAACATGGCAGCGTGCTTCCGGTGCGCGGGCCTGCTGCATGACATGGACTATGAGCGGCATCCGTCGCTCGAGGAGCACCCATTTGTGGGTGTGGCGTTTCTGCGGGAGCAGGGATGGCCGGAGGAGATCCTGCGGGCCATTCTGGCGCATGCGGATTACTCGGGCGTGGTGCCGGAGACGCACCTGGAACGGGCGCTGTTTGCCTGCGACGAGCTGGCTGGCTTTCTAACAGCGTGTGCGCTGGTAAAGCCGACCAAGGCCATCGCGGATGTGGAGGTGGCTGGGGTGCGGAAGAAGATGAAGGACAAAGGGTTTGCACGGGCGGTGAAGCGCGAGGATATGGTGCGCGGTGCGGAGTTGTTGGGGTTGCCGCTTGAGGAGCATATCGGGCACTGTCTGGAGGCAATGCAGGGGAAGGCTGTGGAGTTGGGGCTGTAGGTCTGGGGGGCGCAGCAGAGTGAAGTAGCCGCCTATTCCACTTCGTGCGTTGCGCTCGGTATAGGTGAGGGGTGACAGGTGGAGGACTGGACGAAGCGGTTTGCGCTTGCGGCGTTGGTGGGGTTCTTTGCGGGGCTGTTTGCGCTGCCGGTGTCTTGTGGCGGCTTCATGCTTTACAACGAGCACCTATATGGCGACGTGCAGAGTGGTGGGCCTGAGGCGGTGCTGAAGGCTATGGGTGTGGCGGCGGCCGTGGGGCTGGGTGCGGCCTGGCTGGTGTGGCGGAAGGCTCGGCCGCGGTAATAAACAGCAGGTTCCCCGTTCGGGGAATGACAAGAAAGAGAAGCGCTCCTGAATGAGCGTTTATGAGCAGCCGCGCAGGACCAGGAGCCAGGCGAGCGAGAGAAGGATGGATCCTGCTATCCCGAATGCGAGGAGCGGGACCTTCGTTACCGGGCTGCTCCCTGAGTGCTGGTTGCGGTGGGGCAGGGCAGGGTCGTAGCGGAGCGGGAAGATATTGCCCTGAGGTATCGCTTTTTCGGAAAAGAATTCGCCTGTGTGCAGCTCGTTCTGAGCCCAATAGTTGTAGGCGATGCGGAAGTGTTTGCTTGAGGGCAGGCCGAAGGCGATGGCTCGCCCGGCACGGACGTCGTAGGTGCAGGAGAGCACCGTAGCCATGGCTTCGGGCCAGTCGTCGTGTTGTGTGCTATCCGGCAAGGTGGCGCTTCTCCTGAAGGTTGGTGCGACTTCCGGCAGAATACAGGGGTGTCTCCACTGCGCTGCGCTTCGGTCGAGATGACGCGCTGCAGGGAGGTGTCGCGGTCGAAGTGGCCGAAGTACGCACGCGTCAACGCGCTGGCTTTTCCGCGAGCAGTCCCGTGTTGCAGACGCGGACGCTGCCCTGGGTAAAGCAGCTGCGGGTGTGTTCAACGGAACCGGGCAGATCTACGGCGCGGGTGAGGTCTTCCAGGACGATGGCCTCGAAGCCGAGGCGGTGAGCGTCGATCGCCGAGTACCCGACGCAGAAGTCGAAGGCGAGGCCGACGAAGAAGAGGCGCTTCAGTTCGCGCTCGCGGAGATAGCCGGCAAGGCCGGTGCGGGTGTGTTTGTCGTTTTCGACGAAGGCGGAGTAGCTGTCAATGTCCTTGCGGAAGCCTTTGCGAAGCAGCAGTTCAGCGTCGTCGATGTCGAGCTCTGGGGAGAGCTGGGCGCCGGGGGTGTTCTGCACGCAGTGATCGGGCCAGAGGCTCTGGGTGCCGTAGCCGGTCTCCACGGTGTCCGTGAACGCCTGCTTGGAAGTGTGGGTGCTGGCGAAGCTAATGTGGCCGCCGGGGTGCCAGTCCTGCGTGAGGATCACGTGATCGAAGCGCGCGGCCAGGGCATTGATGCCGGGGAGAATGGCGTCGCCATCCGTCACAGCCAGAGCGCCCCCGGGAAGGAAATCGATCTGTACATCGATTACAAGGAGAGCGTCGGTGGGCCGAAGGGTCAGCATGGCGTGTCTCGCGTCTCTCCTGGACGTCTGGTCTTTGCGTGCCTATCCTAGACTGCTCGTATGACGGTTGGGGAGACGCAGTTGACTCAGGGCCTGGAACAGGTCTTGGAACAGGGCTATGCCGAGGCAAAGGTGCGGGTGCGCTATGCCGAAACGGACCAGATGGGCGTTGTCTACCATGCGAACTATCTGGTGTGGTTTGAAGTGGGAAGGGTGGAGTTTATCCGCCAGATCGGGCTGGATTACAGGAGCATGGAGCAGGAGGAAGGCGCGCTAATCGCAGTGATCGAGGTGAAGGCGCGGTACAAGGCACCGGCGCGGTATGACGATGAGCTGACCGTGCGGACGCGTTTGGCGGGAGTGCGCGGCGGCATCGTGCGCTTCGGGTACCAGGTGTTGCGGACAGCCGATGAGGTCGTGCTGTGCGAGGGCGAAACCGTGCATGTGGTGGTGGGGCGGGATATGAAGCGGCGGGCTATGCCGGAGCGGTATGCGGAGCTGTTTGCGCGGGTGTTGTGGAGGGGAGAAGAGTAACGGGGGCTTGTCAACCTACGTTGTCTGCACCGAGGTGACGTCCGCAGCGTCGATGGTGTACGAGGCGGTCCGTTTCTCGCGGTATCGGCCTGGGTGAGTTGGTGCGACGATGTCCACGATGAGGTCCCCGTATTCTCTGTCAACGAAGAGGATCTTCACGGTTGCGACCTCTCCATCCGTAAGGGAAAGAACAGCTGTCTTATCCTGCATATGCTCATATGCTGCAATGTTTATGCCAGAGACTCGTCGGGTATGTGACGCACGAGATCGCTGCTGTCGTGGAGAACACGGGCGTTTTCGAGTCGGCCGGCGCGGCCGCGATAGATGAGCAGATGTCTCGGGGATTTGAACCTGTTCACGACCCGGTCCGCGACTCATCGATAATTGATACAAGCGGGCACCATCTACCAGTCCGGGATGGGATCGGCTTCCAGGACGTTCGGGATCGGCTTCCAGGTCGCGCAAGGCTTGATTGAGCAGTGTGCGATACCTCGACGCGGCGCAGGGCCGAAGGATGTGAGACTCCACACAAGGAGCTCGCGAATGTCCTGACGAGCCCTTGGAGAGAGGACCGCCCGGAGGGGAGTGCGTGGCTCAGTCACGTTTTGCTTCGGCGAGAACTTCTTCCAAGGTTCCGTCGACAAAGGCCGCCAATTCGCCTACGGAGGCTTCCTCGGTGGCTCCCCGAAGCCAATCGATCTTGGCTTTGTCCTCGGCTTCGCGTTGTTCGAGAAGGCGGAGACCTTCGCGGACGACCTCACTAGCGTTGCTGAAGCGACCGGAGGTGACACCGGCTTCGATGAAGTCGTTGAAGTGCGCGGTGAGGTTGACGTTGCGGGTGGGCATGCTCGCTGTCCTCACCGGTAGGATTTCGAGACCGGCAAACATTGCCAATCTCGAGTCAGCTTTCCAGGGCCATAGCTTTTACGTTACGGCTTTTCTCCCAGGCTTTGGCGTACTTCCAGCTGGTGTAGACGGCGTGGTAGCTGTGAAGGAGCAGGCCTTCGCGGCCGTCGAGAAAGCCCAGGCGGAATAGATACTTCCACAGAAATACGTAGTAAGGAACCACGA
>CAXTGN010000469.1:0-4401 GCA_964243455.1 uncultured Acidobacteriaceae bacterium | reverse complement strand
GTGAGTGATGGTGTGTTGAGTCTGAAGCAGCCGCGGCCCGATCTGGACCCTGCGGCCGACCCCGAGATGGTCCTCGGCGCCTTCGGTCTTGTTGCGGAAGCCGGCGTTCGGCTCCAGCCCGGCAGCGAGGAGCGCATTGCGGCGGCAATCCCGGCGCTCTCCGCCGCGATGGAAGATGGCCCGCTCCTCTGGTCCATCTTCCGCCGCGTCCTGTGCGGCCGCTTCGCCTCCGACGCCCTCCGTTCCATGCACGCTCTGGGCATCCTGGATCTGATTGTCCCTGAGTTCCACGGCATCGATGCGCTGGTAATCCGGGACGCGTACCACCGGTACACGGTGGACGAGCACACCTTCGTCCTGATCGATGCGCTGCACAGCCTGGCTGATGAACCTGCGGCCAATGCCCCTGCCTGGCGGCTTCGGTTCCGCCATCTGCTTCACGACCTTCCACACCCCGAGCTGCTCTTCTTGGCCGCGCTGCTGCACGATACGGGCAAAGCTCGCTCCACCACGGAACACGCCCGCGCCAGCGCCGGGATGGCCGATACCGTTACCGCCCGGCTCGAACTGGAACCGTTCGACCGTAACCTTGTTGCCCGGCTTATCGATTGCCACCTGGAGATGTCCACCGCGCTTCGCCGCGACATCTTCGACGCCGAGACCGTGCGGGTCTTCGCCGACAAAATCGGCACACACGACCTCCTCCGCATGCTCACGCTGTTTACCTATGCGGACATCTCCGCCGTGCACCCCGATGCTCTTACCCCATGGAAGGCCGAGAATCTGTGGCGTCTCTGGATGGCGGCCGAGAACCAGCTGGACCGCAGTGTGGACCAGGACCGCATCCACACCGGTGAGGTCACCTCCGGTCGTGAGGCGGTCAGCATCGCCCGGGCGCTTGGCTTGAATGCCGCCCAGCAGGCTGCGATGGAGCACTTTCTCGAGGGTGCTCCCGAACGCTACCTGCGCACCCGTTCTCCCGAGACGATACGGCAGCACATGCTGGTCGCCGCCGGAAACGCCTCGCACCATGTGCTGCTCTACACCCGCCCTGGAAGCTTCGAGGTGACCGTTCTCACTGTGGACCGTCCCCGCCTCTTCGCCGACCTCACCGGCGCACTTTCAGGCTGGGGCATGAATATCGTTGCGGCGGAGGCTTTCTCCAATGCGCACGGCCAGGTCATTGACACCTTTTGGTTCACCGATCCCTATAAGACCCTCGAACTCAATCCCGAAGAGCATGGACGTTTGAAATCGTCACTCGAAGCCGTTGCAGTCGGGACCATGTCGGTACAAGCACTGCTGGAAGGGCGCCGCCAGCCCCGTCGCGCAAAGCCTCGCCGCGTGATCGACACCCGTATCGAGTTCGATAACATGTCCTCCGTTGGAAGCACCCTGATGCAGGTCGTCTCCCAGGATCAACCGGGGCTGCTGCGCAAGACCAGCCTGCTTCTCAGCGACTTCGGCTGCAGTGTCGAGGTGGCGCTGATTGACACCGAAGGCGAGATGGCGATCGATGTCTTCTACCTGACATTGCGCGGCGAAAAGCTGAATGAGATGGAACAGTTGAGCCTGCGCAAGTTGTTGGAAGCGAGTACCTAACTTACTGATTTCACGACACGCCCGGTGCCTGGCTGCGTCCGGATGTCCGCTTCTGGAACAGAACGGTCGGACGGTTCGGAATCTTTGCTGTTTTGCGTCCCGAATTGGTGTCTTGACCAACCCTCAACAGGAGCGAGGCATCGCATTGAAAGATCCCATGGGCCGCAAATTAGGCAGTTGCCACAAAACTCCTGCCGGAAAAACGAAAAACGTATACTCACGGTTATGACCTCCGATCCAAATCAGACCAGCACCAATGGACGTCCTGTAACCGGACCGCAACATTCTGATCGTTACATCTTCGGCACGCTCGACAGCTTTGGTAAGAATCGGGATAAAGTCGCCGAGGTGGACTGGGGCAACGATCAGCCCGAGGGTGTGGTCCTTGCATCGCTGGACGCGGCCATCAACTGGGTACGCAAAAATTCAATCTGGCCCATGACTTTCGGCCTTGCGTGCTGCGCCATCGAGATGATGTCCATGGGCGGCTCGCGGTACGATCTGGCCCGCTTCGGCGCTGAGGTGTTTCGTCCCTCCCCGCGGCAAAGCGACTTGATGATTGTTGCCGGCCGGGTCTCGCAAAAGATGGCGCCCGTGATCCGGCGCCTGTATGAGCAGATGCCTGAGCCCAAGTGGGTCATCTCCATGGGTGCCTGCGCGACCTCAGGCGGCGTCTTCAACAACTACGCGCTGCTGCAAGGCGTAAATCAGATTATCCCCGTGGATGTCTATGTTCCTGGCTGCCCGCCACGACCGGAACAACTGCTGTATGCGATTACTCTTTTACAGGAGAAAATCCAAGGGAGTCGCGGCACCGTCAAAGAAGCGCTTAACCTCGGCTGATGCAGGTGAGTGCCGCAAACTGCAATAACTTCGGAGGTACCAACCGACTTACAGCTTGATTAGGAAACTGATGGAGTCTGAAATAGAAAGCTAGATACCGCACTCAGATTTTCTCTGGACTCTTGCACCATCTGAGGTACACTTTTGACGCATTTCACCATAAGATTGGCGAGCTGATTCGAACGCTCGCACACCGGAAACAAGTTTCAGTGGAGGTTTACAAGAATGTCTCATCGTCCGTTTCGCCATTTCGGCCGGTACCTGCTGGCTGCATGTGCGGTCAGCGTTGCCACTGCGAGCCTAAGCGCGCAGGACGCGCCGG
This sequence comes from uncultured Acidobacteriaceae bacterium, assembly GCA_964243455.1. Taxonomy (GTDB): domain Bacteria; phylum Acidobacteriota; class Terriglobia; order Terriglobales; family Acidobacteriaceae; genus Granulicella. Next base: position 1,634 of record CAXTGN010000469.1, on the reverse strand, counting down.
CCACGCCCCCGCCACCACCACCTAGCGCCCCTGCTACTACCAGCGCGGCGTACACCGGCGTGAACCCCTCCAAAATAGATGTCTTCATGGGCTATTCGTATTTCGGAGCGCACGGCAGCGTTAAGCCGGCTGACATCCGTTACTCGTCCGTGGACGAGGGCGCCGTTTTGAGCGGTGCCTATTACTTCAACAAGTACTTCGGTGCCGAGGTTGAGGGTTTCGCGAATCCCGACGGACAGAACGACGGTCTTTACTCCGGTTCGGCTGGTCCCATCTTCCGCGCTCCCCTGCAGAACTTCACCCTGTTCGCGCACGGCCTTGTTGGCGGCGTGAAGATGGGCGGACCCAACAGCAACGTGCCGGCGACGTTTGAGCACGAGCCCTACACCTGGGGCACGACGATCACCGCCGGTGGTGGCATGGACTACAACCTGCCCTTCATGAACGGTCTCTTCGGCATACGCTTGTTTGAAGCCGACTACCGCTGGAGCCACGTTGATTTCGGTCCATCGACCACAATTCCAACCGGTGGTCCGCTTGGTGGCCGCGCAAATCTGAGCGCGGCTGAACTGAGTGCCGGCATCCTGCTTCACTTCGGTCACATCATCCCGCCGCCACCGATCGCGTACACCTGTGCCCTGACCACCCCGGCCGCCGGCACGACGATCTACCCTGGCGATCCCGTGGAGATCACCGGTACCGCCACCAACATCAATCCCAAGAAGCCCGTTACGTATAGCTGGACCTCGGACGCTGGTCCGATTGCGTCGACCTCCAATGTCGCCGCCGTCGACACGAAGAGCGTGAATCCCGGCAGCTACACCGTGAAGGGTCACGTGATGCAGGGTGCCAAGCCTGGTCAGTTCGCGGACTGCTCGGTTCCTGTCACGGTCACCCAGTTCCAGCCGCCCACCATCACCTGCTCGGCGAACCCGTCTACTGTGTCCCCGGGTCAGTCGGCTACCATCACATCGCAGGGTGTAAGCCCGCAGAACCGTCCGTTGACCTACAGCTACAGCGCAACGGCTGGCGCGATCAATGGCAACACGGCAACCGCTACGCTTGACACCACCGGTGTCGCGCCTGGCACGGTAACCGTCACCTGCAACGTCGTCGACGACAAGGGACAGACTGCTTCGACCACCACGTCGGTCACGGTATCTGCACCGCCGCCGCCGCCGGCTCCCTCCACCCAGTCGCTCTGCTCGATCAACTTCGATCGTGACGCAAAGCGCCCCACCCGCGTGGACAATGAAGCCAAGGCCTGCCTTGACGACATCTCCCTCGCGATGCAGCGTGATACGCAAGCCAAGCTCGATGTGACCGGCAATGCCACGTCCGACGAGAAGATGGCCATGCGCCGCGCCGCTGAACGGGCTGTCAACGAGAAGGCCTACCTTGTGGGCGAGAAAGGCATCGATGCTACCCGGATCACGGTCTACACCGGAGCCGCTGGCACCAAGTCCGTCTCCAACACCCTGGTACCGGCTGGAGCCACGGACGCCACTGTCGGAACACCGGTAGACGAGTCGACCATCAAGCCGATTCCGCGCACCGCACCGGCTCGTGGTGGTCATCACCGCCGCCATCACCACAAGAAGTAGTCTCAACGCACCTCAAACCGAACGGCTGGC
>CAXTGN010000468.1:2973-4415 GCA_964243455.1 uncultured Acidobacteriaceae bacterium | reverse complement strand
CCAGCGCTTGCGTGAAAAGAGGCCCGGCGGAAGGCAACATGAGGGACTTACCGAGAAGACATCCCTGGTTACTAATGGCTTACAGGAGCGCCGTATTTCGCGTGTAGGCTCGGTTCATCTCATCACAGGGCGTGACACATGAAAGCCTGGGCTTCACTCATTGCAGCACTCTTGTTTGCCGTTCTATTTTCTGCCGCCGCCAGGGCCGATACCGCGGGTATTGACTTCACTTCACCTGGGAACCCGATGAATAACGGCCTGGGCTTCAGCCTGGGATATGAGTTCACAGCCAACACCTCGATCACACTCACGGCCTTGGGGTACTTCGACGACGGAGGTCTCAAAGAGACGCATACCGTCGGTCTGTACAGCAGTACCGGTGCTCTCCTGGCATCGACAACCGTGGATGGCACGGGACTTCAGCAGGGCTTCTTCAACTACAGCTCCATCGGGCCTGTGACGCTGACTGCCGGGGACAGCTATGAGGTGATGGGCACGTCCGGTACTCTGGACGACTATACGTATCGGACGGTGGGCTTCTCCGTGAACCCGCAGATCAATTACCTGCACGACGCGTATGCGAGCGACAACGTCCTGCAGTTCGGCACCGGCTCTGAGAACTTGCAGGCGGACGCTGGTGGCGGGTTCTTTGGGGCGAACTTCCTGACGAACTCTGCCGTCACGCCGGAACCTGATTCTCTGTTGTTACTCGGCACGGGCCTGACCTGCATAGCCGCGCTCTGGCGTCGGCGCGTACGGGCTTAGCTGTCCAAACAGTACGCTGGAGCAGCAGATCCGTTGTGGAGCAGGAGGCGAAAGACGGGCCGGAGGGCTACTGGGGTGGCGCGGTGTTCTCCGCATCGGGTGGCTTCGGTTTGCCCAGCCCCAACATCTTCTGAAGCGCATTGCGATGTTTGTGATCTTCGGCAGACGCCGGATTCAGGTCCATCGACTGGGGCTGGTACGGGCTCGTTTGGGGACTTGGGAGTTGACCGGGCCTGTTAGCGGGCGAGCCCACCGGAGACCCTGGCGTCACGGTCGGAGCGCTGGTGTTGGTCCCTTCGCCGAAGAGCTGGTTGCCGAGCGTCTGGGCATCGATACCCATGTGGCTGCAGGTGCTTTGCGGCACAGTGCCGACCAGGAAGGCAGCGTTATAGCCATCCCCAAGACAGGAGTCATCCGCGGGCAGATTGCTCGCGCGATCGATGCGAACCATCTGGATGCCGTCCGGCACGGGCGTGAACGCTTTCATGTCGGAGTACTGAGGCAGACGGATGGCGCGCTTCATGAATTCGGCCCAGATGGGCGCAGCGGCGACAGCGCCCTGCAGCTTGATGTCCGTGTAGTCGTCGTTGCCCACCCAGACAATGCAGATCAGGTTGGAGCTGTACGCGGCGAACCAGGCATCGTTGTCGGTGCCGGTCTTGCCGGCGGCAGGAGCC
>CAXTGN010000468.1:0-2963 GCA_964243455.1 uncultured Acidobacteriaceae bacterium | reverse complement strand
ACAGCCACACCGTAGCCGAAGTTCATGACGCCTTCCAGAAGGTTCTGCGTCAGGTAGGCGGCTTTAGGATTCATGACCTGCTTGGCGTCGGGCGTGTAGTCCGCCACCACATCGCCCTGGGTGTTGCGCACGCTGGAGAGCAGCCAGGGCGTGAGGTGAACGCCGTTGTTGGCGAAGACCGTGTACGCACCGGCCATATCGAGCGGGCTTGCCGCATAGGTGCCGAGCGAGACCGCAGGTGTGCCCTTCGCTGAGACGACGCCGGAGGCACGCCCAAGTGCCGCGACATTAGCGAAACCCACCTGCTGACCCAGAGAGATGGTGGCATTGTTGAGCGAGTGAGCAAGGGCATAAATGGCCGGCACATCGCCGTGGTACTCGTGCATGTAGTTGCCGGGGCTATACGTCTGCCCGTCGAAGGTGAAGTTGGTCTGCACGTCGTGCAGCGTGGTGAGCGCAGTGAAGGGCTGGCCGTCGAGCGTCTGTCCGTTGGCTGCCTGCTCTTCTGCCGTGGCGTACACCCAGGGCTTGAAGATGGAGCCTGGTGGACGTTTGGACGTTGCGTGATCGAGCTGCGAGGCAGCGTAGTTGCGGCCGCCCACCAGCGCGAGAACCTGACCGGTGTGCGGGTTCAGGGACACCAGGGCGACCTGCGGGGACACGCCCGAGCCGATCCCGCGCTTATGGTTCGCCGCCACCAGGGCGTCGACACGCTTCGTGCCGATCTCGACGGCATCTGCGGCTGCTTTCTGCAGATCGGGGTCCAGCGAGGTGTAGATGCGGAGAGAGGAGTGGGACGTGTCAAGTTCGCCGAGACGTTGTGTGATCTGGTCATGGACGAGATCCACAAAGTAGGGCGCCTCCGAGGCGTCGACCTCGGCGGGAGCGAGCTTGATGGGCTCGAGCCTGGCAGTTTCGGCCTGCCCGACGGTGATCGCGCCGGTCTCCACCATGGAATTGAGCACGAGGTTGCGTCGCTCGGTCGCGCGGTCGGTGTGGCGATAGGGGTTGTAGTAGTTGGGCCGCTGGATCATACCGGCAAGGGTGGCGCACTCGGCGAGATCCAGCTGCTTGAGCGGCTTGCCGAAATAGGCCTGGGCGGCTTCCCCGAAGCCATTCACGGCAAAGCTGCCGCGCTGACCGAGGTTGATCTGGTTGGCGTACATCTCGAAGATCTGCTGCTTGTTGAAGCGATCTTCAAGTTGGTACGTGATCATGATCTCAGCGATCTTGCGGGCGTAGGTCTTCTGCGGCGTAAGAAAGAACCCGCGGGCAAGTTGCTGGGTGAGGGTGGAGCCACCGCAGCTCTTGTGCTGCGAAAGGATATCCTGGACCGCGCACTTAACGGTGCGGACGTAGTTGATGCCGGAGTGCTCGAAGAAGCGGCGGTCTTCAATGGCAAGCACGGCCTGCACCATACGCGGTGGAATGCCCTCGTAGGTGACCATGCGGCGCTTGGTGCGGTTCTTGTCCTCGCTTAGAGCCGTGATAAGTTGCGGCTCCAGCTTGTAGGCGGCGAGTTGCGCGCCGTTCTCCGCGATGATGGACTGGACGACGTCGCCGGACACGTCAATGGTGGCGCCATCGGCGGCGAGGTAGCTTTGCGGGCCCGGCTTGATCCGTACGGTATCCCCACTCAGGTCAACGCTGCCCATCTGGCTGGATGCGCCATCGTACCCGGCTTTGCGCAGGGAGGCCGCAATGGACTCGGCGGAAAGATGCTGGCCGGGACGGACCTCCTGCGGGGCGGCGTAGATCTGCGCCATCGAGGCAAACAGCGGACCCTGCGCGAGGCGTTGATCCACCAGCCCGGCGTACTGGTGGTATTCGTAAGCGAAGGTAAGGCCGAACAGAACGGCCACGAGCAGGATCAGCACAAGCAGCGCGCGAAAGGCGCGGAAGAGCAGAGAGTGCTTGCTGGACGGAGCGACTTTGACGAGGACGGGCATATCAGGGCGCAGGGTCCAGGGCCCAGGGTGAAGGGTTGCGAGGCCGAAGATGGAAGACCATCGGTGACATCATAAGCGGCACTACGCAAGGCCGTGCAGTGAAGAGGGCGCTGTGCGCGAGGCGCCGGTCGACGACGCGGCTGTAGCGGTGGTACTCGAAGGCGAAGCCCATGCTGCCGAGGACGAGAAGAAGGCTAAGCGCAAGCGTGACGCGGAGCGTGCGGGCGAGCCGGAATTTGTTTTGTGCCGTTGGGAGAGAAGCTTGCATGAGTGCGTTGCCTCAGGGCCGGACTTCGTGTAGCTGGAGCTGCCAGTGAGAGTATGGCCGGGCTTGCTTCGGGCGCTGACGCCGGGTGCTCCCCTTAAGAATACGGCACCGCTCCGGCCGCGCCCTTCCGCTTTTCTGGTGACCTGCCGGCTCCACGTGGCAGCGCTACTGCTTGGACGCTTCGACTCGCTGAGCGATGTGGGCCGCGGCGCCGTCGACGGGGATGTCGAGTGTGGTGCCGCTGACGCGATCCACCAGTTCGTAGGCTCCGTCAGCGAACTTCTTGCCAATGTTGACGCGGAACGGAATGCCGATCAGGTCGGCGTCCTTGAACTTGACCCCGGCACGCTCGTCGCGGTCGTCGAGCAGCACGTCGACGCCGGCGGCGGAGAGGGCTTCGGCGAGATCGATGCCGGCCCCGTTGAGTGCAGCCTCGCGGGTGTTGGTGATGGTGACAACGACCTCAAACGGCGCGATGGAGGCCGGGAGGGCATACTGAGGTTCGGTGCTGGTGGCGGCCTTACCTGCAGGTCTCTCTGTTCCGGCTGAGACTATAGCTCCAGCCGCAAACTTCGCTGCGCTGGACTCGATGGCCGAGGTGAGGATGCGCTCGATGCCAATGCCGTAGCTGCCCATGATGGGCGTGACTTCCTTGCCGTCCCTGTCGAGAACGCGGGCGTGCATCGCGTCGGTGTACTTGCGGCCGAGCTTGAAGATATGCCCAATCTCGACGGCTTTGCCCAGGC
>CAXTGN010000467.1:0-4435 GCA_964243455.1 uncultured Acidobacteriaceae bacterium | reverse complement strand
ACCAGAAAACCGTCCTCGATCGGATGCAATTCTGTCACGCCGGGTGTGGGGCCGTACGCCTTTCCCAGGCTTGCAGAGGATTCGCCTGTGTCCGGAGCGAAGGCCGCCACGTAGACCAGCCCTGCGACCTTAGGGTTGTTTCCAGCTTCTGTGATGACGGCACCACCATAGGAGTGCCCCACCAAAAGCACAGGCCCGTCCTGCGCATCGATGATCCGCTTCGTTGCGGCAACGTCGTCGGCGAAGGATGTCAATGGGTTCTGGACGGCAACCACGTGTAGACCCTTCGCCTCAAGTAGAGGGATCACCTTGGACCAGCTTGAGCCGTCTGCCCAGGCACCATGCACAAAGACGACGTTCTTGATCGCTGGAGTTGTTGTTTCCTGAGCATTCGCGTTGCGCGGATAAGCGACCGCGGTGAGTGCGACTGCACTCATGATGGCGGAGAAGAACGGTATGCGGAGATTCATGTCATAGTCCTTTCGAGGTGCGAGCGGGTGAGTGTCCCTTTGTCGCAGACTGCACAGGCTCATGCATTCGAGGCTATGGGCACTTAACCAAGGACAGAAGACCCTGCCGGGCCGGGGAACTGTAGCTCTATATGGCCACCGCGTTGCTTGCGACCAACGCTGGGAGTCTCTACAGATCGATGTAGCCGCGACGAACCGCGATCATGACCGCCCCGGTGCGGTCGTTAGCATCGAGCTTCGAAAGGATGCTCTTGATGTGGTTCTTGACTGTGTGTTCGGCGATCTTGAGATCTGAAGCTACAAGCTTGTTAGAGTGCCCCTGAGCAACGCCTCGAAGCACATCAAGCTCTCTAGCGGTCAGGGCGTCATCTGTCGCGTGTTCGGCGAGCTGCTGGGCGATTTCTGGAGGAATCCGGCGCTGTCCCCCATGAGTTCGCCGAATGGTATCGATGAGCTCCGTTCGGAGCAGATTCTTCAACAAATATCCGACCGCACCGGCGCGGAATGCTCGTAGCACCTGGACGTCACCCGCCGATGTTGTCAGCACGATGATGCGTGCTCGCGGGAACTCAGAGCGGATTGCTGCGATTGCGTCGATCCCATTGACCTTGGGCATTCTGATGTCCATGAGGGTGATGTCAGGACGATACAGTCGGAACTTCTGAAGAGCCGCTTCTCCGTCAGGAGCCTCCGCCACCACCTGCATGTCGGGCTGAGCGTTCACCTCTCCAGCGATGCCCGCCGTCATGAGCGGATGGTCATCGACGGTGAGGATGCGAATTTTAGTTTCACTCATCCACGCTTCCTTTCAGCGCAACGCTGCTTTGTGGTGCCGGGGACGATCTCGAGCCTTGGCTGCGCTGAAACCGCCTGAAAGAACGAGGGAGCGCCAGAAACAAAGCTACGTCGACTGGCACTCGTGGGGATAGGATACGCCGCGCTTTCTAATGATTCGTGACTCTATAGGGCTATATGCGCCGCTCCCATCCGAGTCATGCTGCGACTCGCAGCGACAGCTAAGCTTAGTCAGTGCAAAGACTGTTCTCCATGTTCCCGGCCGGCCTCGCCGGAGTCGCCCTGCTTGTTCTCAGGCTATGTGTAATAGGTACAGTCTTGAACGGGTCTGATTGGTTCGGCCAAACGCCCGTTCTCACGACCAGAGGGCTTGCTATTCTGGTGCTGATTTCCGCCCTCTCGTTAGGGCTCTACACGCCGATGGGTTGTGGCGGCGCACTCATCTCGCAGGTGGCCAGCTATCGTGCAAGCGGGTTTTCCAACACCGGTGACACGGTGATTCACCTGCTCATGACGACTGCTCTTCTCGCGTTGGGCCCCGGGGCGTACTCGATAGATTCAAGGCTATTTGGCCGGAAGCTCATTCTGCCGCCTGAAAAATGAAGAGAATCCGCGACGCGCTTATGTAAGCGTGTCCAACCCGGCCACGCGGCCCTAGGTGGACCGGAGGCAAACGGTACACTCATCAGCGACTTTCTCACGGCCATCTTACGTGTGCCTTTCGGATCCGATGACTTCGCGTGCTGCCCTAAGCGGCTAGTGCAACTCCGGAAATTGTCGCTCGAGTTGATCGCCAGCGATGGTGTCCACGAACCTACTTGCCCTTATCCGTATTGCTTGAAGCGAACGCGGCAGAAGCGGACCACCACGCCATGAAGGGGTTTACTCGATGCGGATACGCTTTGATCAGCCGGTCGAAGAGATCGTGAGCGTCCCTGCTCAAGGAGGCAAGCTCGCCGAAAGTATCGATGTATTCGACCGTTGCCTTCGTATTTGACGCGCTGTCCGTGGCGCCCGGCCGCTTGTGCCCCGAGATAACGATATGTGGGCGAAGGTCTTCGATCTGCCTGATGCTGGCCTTCCATGCTTCACGCGCCTCAACCGACAACGACTCTGCCAAGTACTGGTGAACGTCGTTGTAGACGATATCCCCGGCGACAATTAAATCCAGGCTTGGTACATGAACGCATGTCGATCGGTCCGTGTCGGCGTGGCCGACATCTACGATACGGAGTTCCTGTCCCTCGAGGTCAAGCGTTGTGCCTCCCAATGCCTCGGGTAAGATCTGGGGCCACTCAATCTGCCCCGGGAAGTTCTGCTCCCAAAGAGGGTTGCTTATCTGTGCTCGCAACAGATTCACGACCTCAGCGGTAGCGACAGCGCGCGCTTCCGGAAAGCTTCGCAAGAGCGTAGGAAGACCGAAGGAATGGTCTCCATGTCCGTGAGTGATGTAGATGGTGGTCAGGCACTTGCCAATCCTTGCAATCCAATCCGCAAGTTCCTGAGCCTGGGTGACGGTCAGAGTGGCATCGATTAGAACTGCATCCCGTTTACCGGAGATGAGTGTGGCGCTGGTCGGCTGCCACAAGGGTTTCACTTCGTCGGGAAGAATGCCAGTGTTCGAGACGGGAATCATGGAAGTGAGGAAGACATCTGCCCTAAGTGTGGAGGTCATGAGGAAAACTCCTGTGGATCTTACGTTGTAGTGAGATCAGTCTGCTCTCAGTGTTAGTCGTGGCTGGATGCGTTAACTCTGCGGGTAGTAGGAACGACAAGCTCGCAGCGACGAAGAGCGCCGGCTTAGGCCAGCGAGATCTCGCCCATGTCGATCTTGACGAGAAGTGGTTCAGGCACAAGTTGGTAATCTCCCTCATAGGCATAGATCCGCCGCTGCGTAGGGAAGATGATGCCCCCCACATCGCGATACCCCGAGGCGTAGTTCAGCCCCGTTGCACCTCCAAGGATGTCGACTGTGTAATCATGTCGACGCAGCAGGCCGTCCGGTCCGAAGCAGGAGATCTGTTCCCGGGAGTGGCTCTTGATGTGATCCGGGAAGGTGATCTTCAAGCGACGCCATAAGTCGCCATTCCCTTCGATGGAGCTGATCTCTTCTGTGGTGAAGCCATCCTGCGTATACAGGAATGGTGTGGTGAGATACGTCCAAAGCGCTTCACCCTGGAAGTACGCGACATGGAGGTCGTCCCAGGGAGTGTCGCGCAGTTGACCCTCAAAGGAATTCTCCGGCTCATCGCGGGCCTGAAGGACCGTGCCATCGCGCTTCGTCATCACGAGCCGCTCAGGCTCAAAGATGAAGCGTTTGTCTTGTCCGGGAAAGTCTGTGATCATGCGCTCCTTCCTGGTATCTACCGTCATCACCACGTTCTTGAGATAGTCGCCCTGGCTCTTCACAAACCAGATAGCTCCCGTCAGCGAGGCCGCGACGCTGATTGCGTTGATCTCGTTCCAACGCTTGAGACCGCCGTGTGCATCGACAGCTTTCTGCAAAAGGTCGTTCATGATGTCCTCCTTGAGTCTGTGATCCACCTGTTGGGAAGCCGCTCAGGCGGGGGGAGCCTCAAGCTGCTCATTGAAGGAGCGGACGAAACCTGCTTCATCCGGCCCCGCCTGCCCACGGAGGAACTTCGCTTGTGGGACCATGATCTCGTCCGCATCGGTTGCAAGCGCTGCCATCGTTCCAGCCAGGAACTGATCGAGCGGCATTGCGCGAGGCTCCTCACTGCTATTCAAAAGTTCTGTCCGCACCCACGGCGGAATCACCTCGAGAACCCGAATGGGCGTACCTCTCAGCTTGAAACGCAGTGACTGAGCATACGAATGCAGCGCCGCTTTTGTGGCCGAGTACACCGCCGTCATCGCCATGGGCGTAAAGCCCAGGACCGACGACACGATCAGGATGGCCGCCGTCTCCTGCTTCTTAAGGTGTTCGACGAGAGCTCCGGTCAGGCGTATGGGCCCCATCAGATTGGTTGCAATTGTCGACGTAATTAGCTCATCGTCGATCGGGGTAGAGGCGTCATCGATCTGCATGATCCCGGCGTTGTTGATCAGTACATTGAGCGCAGGGTGCTTCGCAAGGACCTCATCTGCCGCTCTGTGAATGCTGGCGGGATCTGTGACATCCAGTTCCACCGAATCCATTCCGGGATTGG
>CAXTGN010000466.1:0-4448 GCA_964243455.1 uncultured Acidobacteriaceae bacterium | reverse complement strand
CGTGGCGATCTGCCCCAACGGTACCGCCAACCCAAACCAGATCTACAACCCCGCCGCGACAACCGTTGTGAACGGCCGCTACGTCCGCACCCCTTTCCGCAATAACCTCATCACAACGCCCCAGGACGCGGCCGCAGCGGCCCTGCTTGCTCGCATACCCACTCCCACCGCCAGCGGGGCAGCGAACAACTACTCCCGCACGGCGAACGATTCCGACCACCAGAACCAGTTCGACACCCGCTTCGACGTCGGTTTCGGCGTCAAGGACCACGCCTTCGCGCGCTACACCTACTACAACGAGGTGGAAACACCGGTGACGCCGTTCCCCGACGGCTCCGGCGCCATCACGGGCTCGGTGCTGAGTACCGGCAACGTAGCCGGTCCCTCCAACGTCCTCGGGCAACAGGCCGTGGTCAGCGAGACGCACGCCTTCACCACGCACCTCGCCAACGACTTCCGGGTCGGCTACACGCGCCGCGCGAACTACCAGACGGGTGCAGCGCTTCCCACGACAGCTTCCGCGGCTTTAAACATCCCGGGCATCCCCACCAACGCCGCCTTCAACAACGCCCTGCCGCTCATCACCTTCACGGGCTTCCAACAGCTCGGCTCATCGGCATCTACCTTCTCCATTTACCAGACAGGCGTCTATGAACTGGTGGACGAAGTCCTTTTTACACGAGGCAAGCATGACATTCGCGTGGGTGGCGACCTGCGCTGGTACCAGCTGAACGCCATCTCTCCGCCAAACCCCACAGGGTCTTTCGCCTTCACCACCACGGGCACCGACACCCAGGGCACAGGCACCTCCGCCGCGGCCACCGGTGGCAACTCGTTTGCCAGCTTTCTGCTGGGCCAGGTCGACACGTTCTCCATCGACCTACAGACCAGCACTCTCCGCCCCCGCGATCACCTGCAGGAGTACTTCGTGCAGGACGACTGGCGCGTCAGTCCCAAACTCACAGCCAACCTCGGGCTGCGCTGGACCTTTAACAATCCGTCCACCGAGAAGAACAATCAGGGCGCCATCTTCAACCTGAACACGCAGGTCCTCGACTACGTGGGTGTCGATGGCAACCCCAAGTCCGCGCGCGAAACGCACTACGACAACCTGGGTCCGCGCTTCGGCTTTGCCTATTCCCTCGACCCGAAGACCGTCATCCGCTCCGGCCTCGGGGTCGTCTTCTTCGACCAGTCCGGCATCACGACACCCTTCACCGTGCCGCAGTTCCCCTTCATCCAGAACGTGCGCCAGGCCACGCAGGATTCGATCAACGCACCCTTCGCGCTCTCAAACGGCCCCACGGTCGCGCCCATCTCCATCACCCCCAACGCAGGTCTGGGCCAAAGCGTTTACACCTCCAACCGACAGGCCGGCTCTGGCTACGTGCAGCAGTGGAACCTCGCGGTGCAGCACTCGCTTACAAACAACCTCTCGTTTGAGGTCGCCTACGTCGGCTCGCACGGCGTCCACGTCGGCGTGCCGGACCAGAACCTGAACCAGCTCACCGCCGCCCAACTCGCCGAAGGCAGTGCCCTTACCAAGCAGGTGACCAACCCGTACTACGGCCAGATTCCCACGTCCAGCACCATCGGCGGCAAAACCGTCGCCGCGGCGCAGCTCCTGAAGCCCTATCCACGCTTCCAGAACGTAGCGATCTACCGCCAGAACACCGGCCAGACCAACTACAACGCCGTCGAAGCAAAGGTCGAAGAACGTCTGCGCCGCGGGGTCGCTTTCACCTTCGCCTACACCCACTCCCGCCTGATTGACGACGCCTCCAGCGTCTTTTCCTCCACCGTCCTGTCCTCGCCGAACACAAGCTCGCTGATCGCCGCAGACACCTACCGCCCCTATCTCGAGCGTGACGTGAGCTCAGGCGACATGCCCAACGTCATCACGGGCTCGCTCGTGTATGAGCTGCCCGCAGGCCACAACCATCGCTTCGGCAACTCGGGTCTAGGTAATGCCGTACTCGGCGGCTGGGGCGTCAACTCCATCGTCACCGCACAATCCGGCATGCCCGTGACCGTCACGCAGGCGACCAACCAGAACAGCTTCGCGGGCTTCGTCATCGCCCGGCCGAACCTGATCGGCAAGCCCAACTTCGCGCCGGACGGCGGCCTCACCGGAGCACGCAGCCCGTCGCGCTTCTTCAACACCTCCGCCTTCGCCACCTCCCCGCAGTTCACCATCGGCGACGCCTCGCGAAACCCCGTCCGGGGCCCCGCCTACCGCGACTGGGACGCCTCCCTCATCAAGCGCACCCCGCTCGGCGAAGGCACGCAACTCGAGTTCCGCGCCGAGCTCTTCAACGTCACGGACACCCCCGCCTTCGCCCAGCCCAACGGCAGCTTCGGCGCCGCAGCCTTCGGCTCCATCACAGCCACCGTCGCCGAGGAACGCGTTGCCCAGTTCGCCCTTCGCCTCAGCCGCTAAGGCTGAGCCTGTGGCGTTGCCTCTGCCGTTGCCCTTGCCCTTGTCCCTCTTTCTTGTCATTCCCCGAACGGGGAACCTGATTCTGCCTTTGTCTCTGCCTTTGCCCTTGTCTCTCTTTCTTGTCATTCCCCGAACGGGGAACCTGCTTCTGCTTTTGTCTCTGCCTCTGCCTTTGTCTCTCTTTCTTGTCATTCCCCGAACGGGGAACCTGCTGTCAACACACGAAATTCACTAGCCTCCATGAGCGATACACTTCCCTTCTGGAGCCTGTCGTGCCAACCGAGCAAATCGTCCAGCCAAAAGCCTCCCTGATCCCCTATCTGCCACTAACCCTGCACGGCCGCACGCTAACGCCCAACCACCAAACACCGCTCGACCTCGGCATCGTCGAAGACGTCCGCATCAACACCTCTGCCGTAGAACGCCGCGCCGCCCAGGTAAGCACACGCCGCACCGTCAAGAAGGACTACCAGGCCGCCTGGCTTCTCCGAGCCATCGCCTGCATGGACCTCACCACCCTCTCAGGCGACGACTCCGCCGAACGCGTCAAGCGCCTCTGTGCCAAAGCCCGCCATCCCCTCGCCGACCGCCTCGTCACAGCCCTCGGCATAGCAGACCTCCGCCTCACGGTCGGCGCAGTCTGCGTCTACCACGCCTTCGTAGAAACAGCCGTAAAGGCGCTCGAAGGCTCAGGTATCCCCGTAGCCGCCGTCAGCACAGGCTTCCCCGCCGGCCTCTCCCCGCTCGAAACCCGCGTCGAAGAGATCCACCGCAGCGTCGCCGCCGGCGCCGGCGAGATCGACATCGTCATCACCCGCTCCCACGTCTTCAACGGCGAGTGGAACGCCCTCTACGACGAAGTCGCCGCCTTCAAGGAAGCCTGCGGCCCCGCGCACATGAAGGCCATCCTCGGAACAGGAGACCTGCTGACCTTACGCAACGTCGCCCGCGCCTCCCACGTCGCCATGATGGCCGGAGCCGACTTCATCAAGACCTCCACAGGCAAGGAAGCCGTCAACGCCACGCTGCCCGTCTCCCTCGTCATGGTGCGTGCCCTGCGCGAGCACGCCGAGCGCACCGGCCTGGCCGCGGGCTTCAAACCCGCCGGTGGCATCAAGACAGCCAAACAGTCCCTCGACTGGTTAAGCGTCATGAAAGACGAACTCGGCCGCCCTTGGCTCGAGCCCTCGCTGTTCCGCTTCGGCGCCAGCTCCATGCTGAACGACATCGAGCGGCAACTCGAGCACCACATCACAGGACGCTACTCGGCCGGCTACCGCCACGCCCTGGCGTGAGTCTCCTGGATCCAGATCCGGCACCAAAGATCGCGGCCCACCTTGGGAGGTGGTTTCTATGTGCCGCGTCATTAGGCATTCTGTTAGGAGTGCTGGTCTTTATAGCGGCTATCTTCGATCTGCTTGGAGAGCGGGTCTTCTTGTGTTCCCGGCATCCATTGCTGGTCTAGCGGAGCCAGTCACGCTTGCGCAAAAGACGTTATTGCTGCTTGTCGAGTTCGGTTCTCAATTCCTTTTGTACGGCTTACTCGGAATGGGTGCTGGCTCCGCTGTTTATGTAGCTCGAACGCTAAAGACACGCACCAGTAAGTCCACAGAGCGATGAACCCGCACAAGCCAACGATCTTCCCCGGTATTCTTTCCTGATGAGGTGACGCGTGAGGAAACCAAAGGTCGTGCCGCCCGACGTGCACCGACAAATTGTAGTGGAGTCCGAGCAACATAACGCCCCAGCAAAGCCCTCCGCTGAAGAGATCTTTAAAGCTCTGGATGATGCTGGTGCAAGAGACTTCGAACTGGAGCGTGATCTGTCGCTTCCCGTGGAGCGCGATCTCTTCTAAGCGAACCCGAAGCCTCATCTTCTGAGTACGAGCCGTGATGCCCAGGCTAAAGACGGCCACAGCAGCCGCTCAATTGCCCCTGCCAACGCCACTCCCATATAGTGATCGCCTATGAATCAAGGGTCACGTTTCACGAAGCTGATCATCACGGCA
>CAXTGN010000465.1:1027-4452 GCA_964243455.1 uncultured Acidobacteriaceae bacterium | reverse complement strand
CGGCGTACTCGCGCGTGGCTTGCTGAAGCAGGCCTTCATCCAGGGGCCGCACCTTGTGACAGAGATCTACCAGCGTGAGCATCTGGATAAGCATCTGGAGATCGGCCGCCGCTTGAGTAACGTTACTCAAGCGGACATCAGAGCATCTCAAGGTTGTGGAAGTCTGGAGCGCTCCTACAACTTCCGAGGCACGCCGTTCTGGAACGCACGGGCTACGATGTCGGTAACCGCCAAACGTATACAACTTTCTTGCAATCCGATCACTGCACACGGCCGTAACACTTTTGTGAGGCTGCTATGGAAACCAGAGGTTCAGATTCCACGTTCGATGGCCTGATGTACCAACTGGCTGTTATTAAGGCGAAACTGCAGGACGATGACGAAGAGAGTCTCGAAGCGAATCTTAGCGAGCGCCGGCAAATTATGCAGCTGATTGTGCAGGCCAGGCGCCAGACGGATTCCCTCATCGGCTTCTGAGCAGCATGTCGCCTGATGTTCTGAAACAAGCAACCGGAGTTGGGATAACCCGTCGGTCATGCCCCATCCGGAACACCCCGGGTGACCAAAAGCACTGATCCGTTCACGATACGTACACGTCTTATACGGTATGGCGTCCCGAGACTTTTCCCATGGCCGTGGCCACCTTGCAACAGCAGACCATGAACTCGCTTCCGGATTTGGTCGAGTTATGGACCTGTTCCAACGCGCGTTCCCCACGCGTGCTGCTTTTCCTGAGTTCGCTCGCCGCGTGAACTTCGCGAACAGCCAGGGCTGCACTTGGATAGAAGCCCTGGAATTTGCCGCCTCGCGCGCTGACGCTCCTATTCAGACGAAAAACTCCCGCTGAAATTGGCGCAGATTTAACCTCCTTATGAGAGCCCAGAGCAGCGGCACGGCGTCTAGTTCATATGAGCGATGCCGCCACAGTCCGCTGCAAAACACCACGGTGTTCGGCTGTCCACCCGCTTGCAGCGGGTCAAGCTCTAAATTTCGTGTCCCGGAGCGACGCCGGCAAAAAGGTCATTATCCGGTGTGACCGTTGCGGACAGACCTACGCGTACGCTTCCTCGAAAGGCGGGCTAAAGTGACTTGCTGGAGGAGGGCAGGCTGACGATATCCATCGAGAGCGAAGGTTGCATGGCGCATCAGCAAACCCGAAGCTAGCCTGTCAAGCATGGACGAGTACGCAGCCGTCACCGCAGAATTCATAGTCGAGGATGACCAGCTTCAAACGGCAGTGAGGAAGCTCCGGGAAGCAGCCAGGAAGGCCGACTACGACCCGAACGAGCTAGAGATCGTAGTAACCCACCTGGGAGGCGACGCGTGGCCGCCTCCGCCCGGCATTACCTCGACCAGGCTTCGGCCCTCTTGATATCCGTTACACGTGAGCCTTGCCGCCGGCGAAGGACGATACTTCAAATACTTCAATTCACAGGACTGGCCACCACTCCTTGGTCAGCCTGTGCCGTCACCGGCCCGACAGGCAGTACACCGCCCACAGGCTGACCGGTCCGAGTTGCATCGAAGCGTGCCTTTGATCTCCAGACAGCCCCTGACCAGTCGTTCCCGATACGCGCGAAGAGCGCCTGCGCTGTAGACACGTCGCCTGCCCGAACCGCTAGAAACGCTGCTTCGTTTCGCTCACGGTTAGTCGAGCCGTACAGCTGATCCAATGCGGCAAAACCTCGCTGCACACGCGTCTCATCCATGCCCGGAGCTTGGGTACCTCTGCAGCAGTTCACGTGCGCGGCGACAATGAAATACATTGCATCGCCGTCACGGCCGCCAATGGCGTCGGCCAGCTGCGCAACATACGCTTCGGTATCTCCTGGCTTGCCGTACCATTTGG
This sequence comes from uncultured Acidobacteriaceae bacterium, assembly GCA_964243455.1. GTDB lineage: Bacteria > Acidobacteriota > Terriglobia > Terriglobales > Acidobacteriaceae > Granulicella. The sequence goes on along the minus strand of CAXTGN010000465.1, from coordinate 2,603 downwards.
GCAACAGGTAGTTGGCCTCGGCAAGCGCGAAGTAGTAGTAGCCGGGGTCGTGAGCCATTGCGGCCTGCACCAGGGAGTCCATTTGCTTACGCGGCCACGCCTGCGCAAGAGCCACCGTCTGCATTGCACGGTACCACTCGGGACAATTTGCGCTGAGGCCTCGTGCCTCCTCGAGCGTCGTACGCGCCTCTTGCACGCGCTCGCCGAAGAGGGCCCATCCCTGCTGCGTAACGGTGTTCGCAAAGCCGTTGCCCCGCGCCTTCCAGGCAAAGGTCAAATAGGCCCGAGCTAGCGCTATCCGTGGTGTCGGGGAGCCTTGGTCCGAGGCGATCCAGGCCTGTAGCTTGGCGATCAGAGCCTGCCAGTCGACGTCGGTCTCCGTCATAGAACCAGGTGAATCTATTGCCCCGTAGAGGACATTCAGCTGCCACGCCCCGCCTCGGAACCTCACTCGCTGCGAACGCAATTGCTGCGCCAGCGCGTCGATCTGTCCAAATTGGCCGCTTTCGAAGAGTCCCAAGACCTGCGCGTGTAGTACCCGAGCGCTCCCATCCTGGACTTCTGAGCTCTCCGGCGCCGTCTCCTGTGCGATCGTGGCAGGTGAACCTGCTTGTGAGCCGGCCATTTCAGGCAACGTGAGTAGCAAGGTGGTGGTTAACAGTGGGGCGAGCACGCTCGAGACTCTCATTCGGGCTCCTGAGTCGATCCGCACATTCTGAAGCAAACTGCAGTGCTTTGGCCAGTGTAACTTTGCAAGTTGAGGTAGAGAACAACCCTAGTAGTTCTCAGCCTTAAGGATCAGCTCAATTCCCTGAACGATGAAGGTGCTCATGGGCTGTCGTTTATCGAAAGCCAACTTCCTGAGCCGCTCATAAAGAGACCTGTCTAGGCGTAGAGACATAGCAGCTGGGGAGGAGCTATCGTCCGGCTTGCTTGCTTTCGTAACCATGCAGAGTTTCACTCCAATCCTCTATAAACCTCACGTCATTATACGACGCTGTTGACGTGTAGTGGTATCACGGTGTACTTATATGAAACAGCAGAGTGACGCTTGCCCAGTTGGCAAGTCTAAGCGCAACGCCCCTGGGAGAGTGGTGGAACACTCAACCAGGGGCTAACCACAGGAACTATCGGAGAGTCCCGTCATGGCTACACCGCAGAATAGCGGCAACACCCCCGCACGTTCAAACCAAGCATCAGATCCCGCGCTCGAGGCCGCCGTAGCCGAAGCCGGCGATCATCCCGAGCGTGCTGCTGATCTCGCAGCCACACTGCGCATTGGACAATCCTTTCAGTCCAAAGATGCCCCTGTCACCGACGACAGCACTCATCTGAACCGCTGGCAACTCGAGCCGATCTCTGACACGGTTCAAGCTTTGGCTTTGAAGCGCGTTCTAGATTTGGGAAGAGTTTCAGAATGGGCGTCTGAGGCGCAAGGCACTCACTTCACGTTCTTGGTTGCTGCTCCCGCCTATGGTGAGCTGCTCTCTGACCTCCGCAGGCCAGACGTGGAACCTGGATGGCAACTGGGGGTATTTGCGGCTCGATGCTTTTCCGCTGGTCTTCTGGCGCGGGA
>CAXTGN010000465.1:0-1017 GCA_964243455.1 uncultured Acidobacteriaceae bacterium | reverse complement strand
CCGCGATGTCGCCTCCCTATGCATCGGGGCCGGCTCGAGCAGCCTGCTGATCGGCTTCCTTCAGGATCGGGAAAAGGCAGGTGCGCGGTGAGCACAGCGACCTTCCCGAAGCCCTCGCACATCCCGATCACTTACCGCGGCCACCTTTACCTGCCCAGCCTCGAGGGTGAAGAGCAACCGCCAGTAGAGGCTTTCGGCCACGCTCATCTGCCGAACGAGGCTACCGAACCTCTCGGCTTGCCAGACGGCGAGAAGGGCACCTACCGTCGTTTCGCAGCGGCGCCTATCACCGGGGCGATGTGGCCTGCGTACCCTGCCGGCCGTGTTGTCGTGTTCCTGGACGCGGAACAGCGTGAACCGAACGACGGCGAGACAGTCTACGCAGCGCTCTCTGTGCGCAAGACACCGGCCCCGCGGCACTGGTGGGAGTGGAGGAAACCGAAGCGGCATCCGCATGCCGGCTTCCGGTACATCACCGTGATCCGCCGCTACGGCCATGACGAGCAAGGCAGGGTCACCCTGACCCCGCTACAGCCCGGTTTCAAGAGCTGGACGCAAGGCGAACAGGACGGCGTGCAGGCTGAGATCTTGATTCTGGGAGTCGCTTCTGGGCAAAAGCCTTGGGGCTTTCACATCTCGGGCGTGTATTGCTGAGCGAGTAGTGGGCGGGGCACGAAGTATGTGCCCCGTCTTCGGCGTGTTCAGACAATTTTCGCTTAATGACGACAGCAGAACTCGTTGAGAGGTCCCGCCGCATAATATGCGGTTGCAGACATTCCAGCAGGGTGAATGTCGCCAAAAAGGAGGAGAGGTAAACGTCGCCGTTTTCGGCGTTCACTGTCCTCAAATATCCTGATCACAGCAGAATGGAGGATCAACCCATGGCAAGGCTACTCAATCCCATAACAGTGTGTGTAGATGGACTATGTTGGACGGGTATTAGTCCCTGGTTTGGCTTCGGGCGGGTTCCTCGCTTCGAGGAAGGCGTGGAAGCGCCCAACACTGTGGAGGAGCAGA
>CAXTGN010000464.1:2908-4471 GCA_964243455.1 uncultured Acidobacteriaceae bacterium | reverse complement strand
CGGGAACTCGCGGGCAAGATCGACGAACTCGCGGCCCCAGACGTACTCTTCGGCGGCGGCCTTGTTTTCCTGCCCCCCCAGCGCCCGCAGGCCTTCGGGAACGGCCTCGCCAAAGAGCTTGGCGTACTGATTGAGGCTGCCACGGGCAAGCTTGCCGATGCCGAGATGCGAGGTGAGTGCCCCGTGGAGGTCGATCTCTTTCTTGTAGTGATCCAGGACGCGCTCGGTGCCGGTGAAGCCCAGCGTCTCGAGGACGTCGTCCACCTGCGCCTCGCGGTTTGTCGGGAGGATGCCGACCGCGTCGCCCGGCGTGTAGGTCATGCCCTCTTCGGTGTCGAGCTCGATGTGGATCGTCTCTTTTTCGCTCTCGTGACCGGTGAGTCGCTCGTTGACGAGAACCCGGGAAAGATAGGGCTGATTCCGCGTGTATTTGGTCGCGTGTGGCTTTGCGGGCGGCTCGGCGACGGCAGTGGAGGTCTGTTCGCTCATCACCTCCATTGTAAAGAATTTCGCATTAAGGGACCAGTTCGGTCGCACTTGCCTCGCTTAGCTGGTGGATGGCGATCCAGGTCTGCTGGTAGGCGTTCAATGCGTCCGAGGTGGAGCTGCGAGCGTCCCGCAGGGAGTCGAGATAGTCGATGAGGGCAAGGCCGCCGTGATCGAAGGCGAAGCGCGCGATGGCCAGCACGTCAGCGGACTCGTCGAGGTAATGATTGCCGAAGCGGTCGGCGAGGATTTTGGATTGAACATAAGCCACCCAAGCTTGATCGACGTCGGAGGAAACCTGGTTGCGCGTAGCGGTAAGGGTGAGTTGGGAGGCGTCGATGGCGAGGCGTGCAACCTCCTTGTTGCCCTGGTTTTTGTCGAAGATGCGTAGGGGGATGTTGACGTTAAAACCAGCGGAGTTTGGATTGTAACCAGCGCCCTCTGGGGTGCGCTCGTACTCGAGCTCGACGGTGGGATCGGCGGTGCCATTAGCGATCGCAAGTTTGTAGGCGGATTGCGCTACCTGAACGCCGGCTGAAGCCGCAGCTACATCCGGGCGCAGAGTGAGGGCCTGCTGAATGAGCTGTTCGCGCGTAAGGGGGATGCCCGGTGGGACAATGTCGCCTGCGATGTCGAAGTTGGTGCTGGGCTGGGCGACGCCGATGAGGGTTTGAAGCTGGTCGGATGCCTGCTGGAAGGCGACCTCATCGTTGGCTTCGTCGGACTCGAAGGAGCCGAGTTGGAGGTCGAGGCGTTCGAAATCGAGCTTACCGAGGTCGCCTGCTTTGTAGCGGTCATTGGCGATCTCGACCTCGTGACGGAAGTCGCTGAGTTGTGCCCTGGACAGATCCAGGGACTGTTTTGCGAAAAGCATGTGGGTGAAAGCGGTACGCACCTGCAGGATCGTTTGGCGGATCGTGTCCCCCAGTTGCGCGGCGGTCTGCGCGCTGGTGTCGTGCGCATTCTCAATGCGGGTAGCACGCTTGTTGCCGCGTTCAAAGAGGCGAGAGAGCTGGGCGGAGTACGCGTAGGGATTATTGACACCGTTGGCCGTTGCGGTGACCTCTGTGCCGGCAA
>CAXTGN010000464.1:0-2898 GCA_964243455.1 uncultured Acidobacteriaceae bacterium | reverse complement strand
CGAAGTAGGGGTTGGCGCGGACCGCCGCCTGGATCTCATTCGCGCGCACGCTGCGCAGGTTCGCTTCGGCAGCAAGGAGAGTAGGGCTCGCCGTGCGAGCGCGGTCGACAACTTGCTGCAGGGTGAGCGCGCCTGGTTTGGCCTGGGGCGGTTTTCGGGGATCGATCCCCGGTGAAGCGGATGCGGCGTAGGATTCGGGACCGTTCTGGGTGCCGGTCTGAGCAGCGGTGGCGCCATGAGCACCCCCAGCCTGACCGGCCTGGCTACCCGGAGCGGAGCCGGATGCACCCTGACCGCTGGCGGCACCGGCGGCACCCTGGCCCGCTGCACCGCCACCCGCAGCACCTCCGCCGCCGCCGCTCTGGGCGCGGATCTGGGTGAGGATGCCGCAAAGCAACACAGCCGCGAGGATCGCCCGAAGTCGACGTGGCGCCGCAGGCGAAACACAGGGGTCCTTCGACTTCGCGCATTGCGCTGCGCTCAGGATGACGGCTTGGTTTGCGCTCATTGCTCGAACCCCGCATCCGGTGCAGGCAGGACGTCGGTAGGGCGGGCGACCCAGACGTACAGCGTAGGCAGGAGGAAGATATTGATGATCAGCGCGCCCATGAGGCCACCGACGATGACGATGGCGAAGGGCCGCTGCGAATCCGAGCCGATGCCGTGCGAAAGCGCGGCGGGCAACAAGCCCAGCATGGCCACGAGCATGGTCATCAGGATGGGCCGTAGACGGAGGACAGCCCCTTCGACCGCGGCTTCCAGCACAGAGTGGCCGTTGACCCGCAGCTGGTTCATGTACTCGAGCATGATGATGCCGGTCTGCACCGAAACACCGAAGAGAGCAAGAAATCCTACACCCGAAGACACCGAGAAATGCGTACCCGTGATCAGAAGCGCCAGCAGGCCGCCGATCGGCGCCATGGCCACGTTGGCCATAATGAGCGTCGCCCACTTGCCGGAGTGAAACATGCTGTACAGGATGATAAAGATGAGCAGGATGGTGATGGGCAGCACGATGAGCAGGCGGCGGGTGGAGCGCTTCTGACTCTCGTATTCCCCGGCCCAGTTGAGCTTGTAACCCTGTGGGAGCTTCACCTGACGGTTCACCCTCGCGATGGCCTCCTCCACGGTGGAGCCGAGATCACGGCCACGCACGGAGTACTTGATCGCGACGTAGCGCGTGCCGCCCTCGCGATAGATTTCTTCTGCGCCGTCAGTCGTGTCCATTTTGGTGACCTGCGCGAGCGAGACGCGCTCGCCGGAGGGCGAAACGAGCCGGATGTCCTGGATGGCCTGCGGGGTGGAGCGGTACGGCCCGGCGTAGCGCGTCGTGACGTCATAGCGTGCTTCACCATCGAGCACCTGCGTGACGGAGTTACCACCCACCGCGGTCTCGATGGCATCCTGCACGTCAGAGACGTTAAGTCCGAAGCGGGCGGCGGCCTGACGGTCCACGACGAAGTTCAGATTGGGCTGCCCAATCACATGAAACAACCCGAGATCCGTGACGCCGGGGATCGTACTCATGACGCCGGTGATCTCTTCACCCTTGGCCTCGAGTGTCTTCAGGTCAGTGCCGTAGAGCTTGACCGCGAGCTCGCCTTTGACGCCGGAGACAGCCTCTTCCACATTGTCCGAAATGGGTTGGGAGAAGCCCCAGTTGACGCCAGGGACGGCTTCGAGCGCACGATTGATGGCCGCGATGAGCTCGTTCTTGTCCTGGTGGAAGACGGGGCGCCACTCGCTTTTGGGCTTGAGATCGACGAAATATTCGGTGTTGAAGAAGCCGGTGGCATCGGTGCCGTCGTCCGGCCGGCCGGCCTGACTGACCACCTGCTTGACTTCGGGGAAGGACGCCATGATCAGGCGCGATCGATTCATCACATCGATGCTGGCGGTGGGGCCGATGGACGGCGCGAGGGTTCCGCGCGCCCAGATGGCGCCTTCGTCGAGGTGCGGGAGAAACTCCGAGCCGATCACGCCGGAGTAGACGAGGAAGGCGCTGAGCAGGAGGGCGGCGACGGCGCCCAGGGCCGTCATGCGCGCCCGCTGGATGTGCCAGACCACGAGCCGGCGGTAGCGCTCGGTGACCCAGCGCAGGACGGGATTTTCCCACTCCGAGGTGCCGTTGCGGAACAGGAAGCTTGCGACCGTGGGCGCGACCAGCATGGAGAAGATCAGAGCGCCGAGCAGGGCAAAGGCCACCGTCCATGCCATGGGTTTGAAGAGCCGGCCTTCGACGGCCTGTAGCGTGAAGATGGGCAGGTAAGCCGTGATGATGATGCCGATGGCGAAGAAGACGGGCCGCTGCACTTCATGAGCGGCTTCGCGGATCTGCTCCGTTACCGTGATGTCCTTGTTGCGATTGTGGCTGAGGTGACGAACGATGTTTTCGATCATCACCACCGCACCGTCCACGACCATGCCGAAATCCAGCGCACCCAAGGAGAGCAGGTTGGCGGGAATCTGGCGGAGATCCAGGCAAATGGAGGCGAAGAGCAGGGCGAACGGGATGGTGAGAGCAACAATGAACGCGCCGCGCAGGTTGCCGAGAAAGATGAACAGGATGATGACAACGAGGATGATGCCCTCGGTCAGGTTATGCAGCACCGTGTGCGTGGTCAGGTGCAGAAGATCGGAGCGGTCAAGGAAGGGGACGACGCGCACGCCCTGCGGGAGGATGTGCTCGTTCAGCTCGACGACCTTGGCGTGGATGCGCTCGAGAACTTCATCGGAGTTGGCGCCCTTCTGCAGAAGCGCAACGCCTTCGACGACGTCGCCGTTATCGGCAAGCTTGCCATCCTTGCGCATGATGGCCCTGCCGACCTGGCCGAGGCGGATCTTGGGGCCCTGGATAACGCTTGCGACGTCGGCCACGGTGAGTGCGGTGCCGTTCTG
>CAXTGN010000463.1:0-4477 GCA_964243455.1 uncultured Acidobacteriaceae bacterium | reverse complement strand
CGCGACGACCTGCTCGCCTTCGCCGGCGTGCTCGATGGCAAGCTGGCCGCCATCGCGTGCGCCCACGCCATCCCTGGGCCCCTCGTGCGCGAGGCATGCGTGCTGCACCGCTTGCCTACCACCTCGCCCGCATACTGGCAGGGGTGGAACCAGCTGCGGGCACAGACCGGGGGCAAGTTCCACACCCTGTTCGACGCCGTGAGCCGGGCCATGGCCGATACGCCGCGAAGCAGCTCGCTCGTCGAGAACCTGAATTCGCGGCTGCGCCCCTACTTCACCCTGCGCCGCCACCTGGGCAACTCATACCTGGACCTGCTGCGCTTCTTCCTAAACCAACGCCGCTTCCTGCGCAGCCGACGCGCCGAGCGCCAGGGCAAGAGCCCACACGAGCTGATGACCGGCCAAGGTCATCCGCACTGGCTCACCCTGCTGGTCCTGGGACCGCTTCAGCCCCAGCGGGCTTAACCCAGGAAGGCCGGTTGCCTCCCGCACAAGATACCATCCGGCCGAACTCCGACCTTCAAAGGTCGGTCGTTTCCGTACGCCTTCTGTAACCCAAAAAGGGCGGATTCTGAACCACGCCGTCCTATTGATGAACGGCCCATCGAAGCTTGCCGAGATGGTCTTGGCGGGTAAGCCAGTCGCTCGCGCGTCCCCGGTACGCGCACGTCAGCCGGTTCCCGTCCCTACAGAGGCTTTGATGCCGGCTAGCCGCCTGTCCACAAAGCTGAGCTGACGCTCAGGGTCAGGGCCTCGTCCGCGTTCGTGACGAGCTTTGACTGCGTCGCACCGCTCTCGCGCATGATCCGGGTGACTTCTTCGGCATGTTCTTGGTCCGCCACGCGCATGGCGAGCACAAGGGTGCCGGCGGCGCCTTGCCGGTCGCGCCCGTCGATCTGCTTCTGCTCCACCGCGTGGCCGATCCGTTCCATGATGCCTCCCGATCCGAGGCCCACGACCAATGCGGCGCCAGCGGCGACCGGGACGCCCACCCCACTCGCGACCGCAACGGCCGCAGCAAGCATCCCGCCCGCGTAACCGGCCATGCCGGTGTTCATGGTGCGCATCTGCTGATGGTCCTCCGGCGTGGGTCCGCTGGCATCTTCACCTGGTTTCGAACCCGCTTGGTCCTCGGGCAGGCTTGCGTCCGCCCGAACATAGCCGGCGCTCCTCAATCCACTGATCGTGACTTGCAGCGCGTCGTCCCCAGGGAACCAGCCTTGCACTTCCAGGATGCCCTGCTGCGGGGTTGCGCCATCCTTGCTGATTTTGTTCATTTGAAGTCCTCTCTTTCTGCTGCGTCGTCGCGTTCTGCTGCGTCGTCGCGTTCTGCTGCATCGTCGCGTGCCGTTTCGTTGCACCCGGCTTCCATCATCTGCGCGCTCGCCCCTGGAGTCCTTTGAGAGGGACACCCTCCCCACACCACTTCACCGATAGGCCGCCCTGTTCGCTGGCGTACTGCGCGAGGCGATGCTCGTGGCGCGCGCGGGCCGGCAGGCACCACGGCCCCGCTCGGACGAGCCGACGCGCGACTTCCTCCTCAGAACCGTCCCGCCCGTGCTGCACGACTTGCAGGTGAGCGGGCGCTTCGGGGTCCTCTACCTCGTCATGGCCGAAGGGGTGCGCTTCCCGGAGCTGGCGGACGTTTACCGGACCGTCAGCATCGCGCCGGTCCTGCGCCTGGTGCGCCTCTACGCCGCCCGTGCCGAGCGGCGCGACGAGCTGCGTTCGGACGCCCTGTCGCGCCTGCCCATGCTGCTCGTCGCTCCCGCCGTGCTGGCGGCATTGTGGAGCAACCTGTTCGGCCGAACCGAGCGGCTGGACGTTGCCGCTGCGTTTGAATCCTATGTCGGCCTCGTTTTCGGGGAACCCGACCGGGCCAGCGCGCCCGTCCATCCCAGCATCCCTTCGTGCGAAGTACGTGGCTGAGGAAAGCCTCACCATGGACGCGGCTGTCCTTCCCGCTACGACTACAGTGGTTGGCATTCCGCGTGCCCATGTCTCTTCTCGGAAGTGCATTGGGAGAGATGGACACCCTGGCGCCGCCGAATGGCAGGCTCGGAAAACACCTATGCCAGGAGATACGGTATGGGATTGAAGGCGGGGTAGTTCCAAGCCTTGCAGCAGCGGGCGTGCGGACTGATGAAAGACGGCTTTGCAGGGCGCGCCCTAGCTTTGCGCCTACCCGTGATGGTGGCTCCTTCGGCGGGACGCTGGCCCGCCTTCGCGCCGCGGCCGGGCTGGAGGACGCGCCCCTCATGCAGGTGGACAGGCTCACGGCGCAGCTAAGGCTTGTCGAGGCGGGCCTTGGTCTTGGGCTGTTGTCGTTGCCGCGACTGGCTTGACTGCCAGTCTATGGCGTATTGCGGTCTGGAGCTGGCAGCGTTTTCAGCTCCTCAAGCAGCGCTTTCAAAGCAGGAGAAGGCGTGGTCGCGCGCGGGTAGACCGCGGTTGCAGACACAGGCGGCAATGGCAAATCGGGAAGCAACCGCACCAAAGCGCCACTCGCGAGGGCATCCGCAGCGACGAACTGCGGCACACGGGCAATTCCCAAGCCGGCGAGCAGCGCAAGCCGAGTTGCGCTGAGGCTGCCGGCGTTCATCCGCCAACGGACGCGCACAGTCTCACCGCCGACCTGCCAATGGTCTAGGTCAGGCCGTCCCACGATGGCATCGTGGTCGGCGAGGTCGGTCGCGGTGCTAGGCGGCGGCCGCCGCTCCAAGTAGGCCGGGGCTGCCACAATCACGAGCGGCATGTCGGCGAGGCGGCGGCTGAGAAGATCACTGTCCTCCATCGGACCCATGCGGATGGCGAGGTCGAACCGCTCGGCGATGAGATGGACCCGCTCCTCGCTGAAGCTGAGATCGATCCGCACGCGCGGGTAGCGAGCGGCAAAGGCCACGACGCGCGGCGCGATGACAAGCGGGCCATAGGTGACGGATGCGGAGATACGGAGCAATCCGCTCGGCTCGGCATTGCCGGCCGTCAACTCCGCCTGCGCCGCCTCCGCCTCCTGGACGATGAGACGAACGCGCTCATAGTAGCGCCGGCCCGCATCGGTCAGCGCGATTGATCGGGTGGATCGCGCCAGCAGAGGCCTGCCGGCCTGGCGCTCCAGCAGGACGAGGCGGCGGCTAACCGTCGCCTTGGGCAAGCCAGTGACGCGCCCGGCTGCGCTCAGCGAGCCTGCTTCGACGATGCGCACGAACAGCGCCATTCCAGACAAATCCGAAGGTTGCATAGCCGGCCCTCTCGATCGTCGTTCCAAAAGTGGGTATCTGCGACGCCAGCATGGCTAAGTTAGCATCACCATGACCACTAACAAGCCACCGCGTTCCGCTGGTGAAACGCTGGCGTTCCGGAACCGCTACTTTCCTGCTTGAGGCTTCACTCCATCTCAGAAGGGCGATAACCAGCCGGCGTTCCATTTTGAGTGCGTTCGGCGGTTGTCTCTAGGAGTATGTGAAATGACGTCGCGGATTTTATTGACGATGGCTATGCTCATCGCCGTTGGTGCAGCACCGGCATTAGCCGCGCCTCTGCAGCAGAGCCTCGAGGTCACTCAGGAGCCAGGTGTTCGTAACCCGATCGACGGCGATTCGGGCGTGCGGAGCTTCAATCCACATTGGACTGCCCGGCAGTGGGCTCGCGCCGACCGCCAAGGCCCGGGCACCGAGAATGGCAACCAGCCGGATCGCGCCGCAGCCGGTGGCGGCCGCTAGACGCTACGATTGGCGCCAACGGCGGGGACCGTCGTTCGGGGCAAGTCGTTTCAGCGGCGCTCATGACTAGTGCCGCAGCTTGGCTGCTGTACGGCGCATGATCGGCGGATTGTTCAAGCATGGCCGGCCGCAGGGCCTAGCAGGCTGCGGCGGACCGAAGGGAGAGCCAAGATGTCTGAGACGATCCGAGCCGACAGCCGCCTCGACGCGATCCGGGAGCAGAACCGGCCCTACGACGCGGTCGCGCAAACGTTCCACTGGCTCGTGGCCGCGCTGATCGTCGCGCAGTTCGTGACCGAGCTGATCCCCAAGGACTGGGCGCCCAAGGGCATGCTCGCGTCGTGGCACATCTCGATCGGGCCGAGCATCCTCGCGCTCATGCTGCTGCGCCTCGTCTGGCGCCTCACCCATCGGCCGCCGCCTGCACCGGCGGACCTCTCGCCCGGCCTGCGCCTGCTCTCGTGGGCCACGCACTGGTCGTTCTACGTCCTGCTGATCGTGCTCCCGCTGCTCGGCTGGGTCGCGGCCTCGGGCTTCGGCGCGACGCCCTATCTGTTCGGCGTCATCCCGCTTCCGGCGCTGATCGCCAAGGACAGGCCGACGGCCGAGGCGGTCGGCGGCGTGCACGGCCTGCTGGCCTGGGCGCTGCTCGCGGTGATCGCCCTGCACGTGGCCGGCGCGCTGTATCACGCGGCGGTCAAGCGCGACGGCGTGCTCGGCCGCATGCTGCCGGGCAGCGCCAAGGCCGGCTGAGT
>CAXTGN010000462.1:0-4482 GCA_964243455.1 uncultured Acidobacteriaceae bacterium | reverse complement strand
GGTCCGCCTTGCCCTGAGCAATGCCTGTCGGTTCGAGGTGGGGAAGATCCATTTGGTGAGTCGTTTGGAAACTTTTGTCCGGGCAGGTCGTATCCCTTCTGGGCCCCGCAAGACAATCGGAAGAGCACCTTCACAGTTTTTCATTGTGCGGGTGCTCTGCGATCCGTCTGCTCCAGCCCAGGACACCCTATGACCAAGAACAGCCCATTGGTTCTGCTGCCCCTTGCTGGACTTCTTTTGGCTTTGCCGGCGACGCTTCCGGCACAGACCACCGCGACCCCTGCCGCTCCTGCGACACAGACCGGCGCTCCTCGGCAGAGCGGCACCATCAAGGCTGTCACGCCACAAGACTTCGTTCTGACCGGGGCAAATGGGCAGGACTTCGCCGTCACCGTGCCTCCGTCGGCAAAGATCCTGCTCGTGGATCCCGCAACCCGCGATGTGAAGAACGCCCAGCCCGGAACCATGGCGGACCTCGCCGCCGGAGACAAGGCGATCGTCAGCGGATCACAGGGGGATGCCGGCCAGATGCTTACGGCCACGCGTGTGCTGCTTTTGAAGTCAGGAGCGATTACGGCACTGCATGCACAGGAGCAGGCCGCGTGGGCTCGCAGTGTGGGTGGAATCGTAAAGACAGTCGATCCGGCGACCGGCACCATCACGGCCATGAACGGCACCCGGTCCTACACAATGAATACATCAGGCAGCACTTTGGTGCGCCGCTACTCCGGCGCCTCTGTACGGTTTGAAGATGCGGTTAAGAGCAACGTCGCCGATATTCAACCGGGCGATCAGATCCAGGCGCGCGGACAGCGCGCGGCCGACGGCCTCACAGTCACAGCGGACGAGATCGTTACCGGTTCGTTCAGCAACTTTTCGGGCACGTTGACCGCCATCGATCAGGCAGCAGGCACGGTGACCCTGAAGGATCTTGCGACCAAGAAGACGGTTACTGTGGCTATCAGCGGCCAGACCAACCTGCGCAGGTTGCCGGCTGGCTTCGGCCAGGGTGGAGCCGCGCGTGCAAATGCAGGCGGTGCGGCTGGCGCAGGGGGACACGGATCCGCAGCTGCACTGGGCGAAAGACCGGCTGGCAGCCCTGGGTCTGCTTCTGAGGCCACCTCCGGTGCCGGCGGTCGACCAGGCGCGGGCCGGATGGATCTTTCGCGCATCGTAAATCGTTTGCCAACGCAAACCACAGCGGATCTCAAGCAGGGCGACGCGGTCATGATCGTGGCTTCCAACGATTCAGCATCGGGGAACCCGACAGCGATCACCCTTCTTAGCGGCGTCGAACAGATCCTTGCGGCTTCTCCCGCTGGCGGGACCACGTTGTCTCCCTGGAGTCTGGGCGGCCAAGGCGAGGGCGGCGAGGCCGCTTCCGGTGGCGGCGCAGGCTCGGGTGGCAGATAAGAGACAAGTCTTTTGCGCCGCTTCGAGCGTCGAACAGACAATCGTTCCAAAGAGAGAATGTTGATTTTGAGGAGACGGATGCAGCTTCCTACAGGTCGTGCCGCGGGTGCGGTGTGCATGCTTCTGGGTTTGAGCGCGCTGGGAGCTGCCCAGACAGGAGGGCCGGCGACCAGCCCGCCTTCCACCGGGCCGCAGCAAACAGCAACGCCCAGTGCCACCGGCACAGGAGCAGGCCAGGCGCAAACGGGAGCCACACGCGTCCACGGGCTCATTGCCGACCCGGACGGAGCGGTGATCCCCGGAGCTACCGTGACCTACAGCTCGGCGAAAGGGACAGTTCGCAAGGTGACGTCGGGTGCGGACGGAACCTACAGCGTGTCCATCGCGCCGGGAACCTACAGCCTTCTTGTAGCGATGCCAGGATTCAGCTCCTACTCGGTGCAGAACCTGAAGATTGCAGCCGTTGCGAGCCTGACCATTGACGCCAAGCTGCAGATTGGCCAGCAGGAGGTTGTGATCAACGTGGACGCGAATGCGCTCACGTTATCGGTCGATCCTGACGCCAATGCGAGTTCCACGGTGATTTCGGGCAAGGATCTTGACGCACTTTCCGACGACCCAGACGAACTTTCTAGTGAGCTTTCCGCTCTGGCCGGACCCGCTGCGGGACCGAATGGCGGGCAAATCTATGTGGATGGCTTCACCGGCGGTCAGCTGCCTCCGAAGTCCTCCATTCGCGAGATCCGCATCAACCAGAATCCTTTTTCGGCGCAATATGACCGTATCGGGTATGGCCGCGTCGAGGTCTTCACCAAACCCGGCACTGACAAGTACCACGGCAACTTCCAGGTGAACGGCAACCCTTCGCAGTTCAATTCACCGAACCCGCTGAGCGACTCGTATCAACCGCCGTACCACACGATTTTCATGTTCGGGAACATCACCGGACCGCTGGGAAAGAATGCGTCCTTCTCTGTGGGCGGGTCGCATCGTGATATCGAGGACAATCAATTCACCAATGCCACCATCTTCGGCACCGCTGGATCGATATCGCCATGCGCCCCCGGGACGGTCGGTTGCGTTTCCGGCATTCCCGTGCAAACCTTCACGCATTATCCCCAGGTCCGCACCGACATCTCTCCCCGTTTCGACTTCGCTCTGGGCGCAAAGAATGTGCTCACGACGCGTTTTCAGTACGTGCAGAACGACGCCACCAATGCCGGCATCGGCAACCTGACGTTGCCGGATTCCGCATACAACAGCGATGCCAAGAGCTTCGAAATCCAGGTAAGCGACACGCAAACGTGGAGCTCCAAGCTGATCAATGAGACGCGTTTTGAGTGGGAGCGTGAAGACAGCAGCGACGTGCCGCTGGAGACCACGCCTCAGATTACGGTGCAGGGCGCGTTCACCTTCGGCGGAGCGTCCGTCCAGAACACGCGGGACACCTCGAACCACTTCGAGGTCCAGAACTACACGTCGCTCGCGTTGAAGAAGAACTTCATCCGTTTTGGCGGCCGGCTACGCACCACCAGCGATTCCCAGTACGCCGCAGGCAATACCAACGGAGCTTTCACCTATACGGACGCCACGTATGTGCCCGCCACCGATGGTCCCATCGATCACAGCTATGCCACCGGCACACCGTCTCAGTTCAGCTACACCAAGCTGAACACTTCCGATATCCACTACAACCTTGCCGATCTTGGTCTGTACGCGGAAGACGACTGGAAGCCGATCCCCAATCTTACGCTGAGCTACGGGATCCGTTACGAGACTCAGAACTACATCTCCGACCATCACGACTTCGCCCCGCGCCTGAGCGTTGCCTATGGCGTGGGCAAGAACAATCCGAAGACCGTGTTGCGTGCCGGCTTCGGTATCTTCTATGACCGGTTCGGGACCAACTACGTCAGCAACCTGGTGAAGTACAACGACGTGGCAACAACGCTTTTCACGTCAACCAACGTCCCTCCGACCTGCGGTCCGGCCAACGTCGCAGTTTGCCTGGCGAGCACAACGGCGGCCAGCGGCTCGATCTACACCATCTCGGACGGCACCGTGGCACCTGCCCTGCGGACGCCTTACATGATGCAGTTCGCCGGGGGCTTCGATCAGCAGGCTGGCCGGCACGGGACGGTCTCGGTCAACTACATCCACTCGCAAGGCGTTCACGAGCTTGCGCTGGAGAACGTCAGCTATCCGCGCGACGGCAGCGTCCCCACTGGCCAGTACCCGGTGAACAATCAATATTTTTCGGGCGGCAACTTCGTGCAGGATCAGTTGCTGTTCAACGGCAGGCTGCAGACCACCAAGTGGCTCTCCTTCTTCGGTTACTACGGGCTGAGTTTCGCCAAGGGCGACACGACCGGCAATGGATCCGCCATCACCGTTCCGTATGACATTCACGCCGACTATGGACGTACGCTCTTCGATACACGCAATCGCGCGTTCTTCGCCGGCTCTGTCACCCTGCCGCATCTGGTTCAGTTCAGCCCGTTCATGATCGCGCAGAGCGGGAACCCGTACAACGTCACGCTGGGTACAGATCAGAACAACGACAGCTACTTTAATGAGCGGCCAAGCGTCCTTCCGGCAAACATGACAAACGGCACCAATGTGAAGTCGATCCCGGGTTGCAGCCTGGCCTTCGCCCAGCCGACGGATCCGGTTTCGGCGGGCTATCCCACGGCTCCCATCAACGCCTGCACCGGACCCAACCTGTTCACGTTCAACTTTCGCCTTACCAAGTCATTCGGCTTCGGGGAAAAGACCGGGTCGAATCGCGGTGGTGATAGCGGCGGCGGTGGCCGTAACGGCGGTGGTGGCCCAGGCGGTGGAGGTCCCGGCGGTGGACGTGGTGGGCCGGGTGGCCCTGGAGGCTTTGGCGGCTCCGGTACAGGACGACGTTACAGCGTGGCTTTCGGCGTGAACGTGCAGAACCTGTTCAACAATCGTGATCTTGCGACTCCGATTTCAACCTTCACATCGCAGCGCTTTGGGCAGAGCATTCAGTTGCAAGGCGGCCCCTTCACACAGGAGAGTGCCGTACGGCGTCTCTCCCTGCAG
>CAXTGN010000461.1:0-2500 GCA_964243455.1 uncultured Acidobacteriaceae bacterium | reverse complement strand
CCTGCGCGGATTAACCTTGCGCAGGAACCCTTGGACTTTCGGCGACAGGGTTTCTCACCCTGTTTGTCGCTACTCATGTCAGCATTCGCACTTCCGATACCTCCAGGACAGGTCACCCCAACCCCTTCACAGGCCTACGGAACGCTCCGCTACCGCTGCGTGACGCGCTGACGTCATCGCAACCCGCAGCTTCGGTGCGTGGTTTGAGCCCCGTTACATCTTCGGCGCAGGATCTCTATTAGACCAGTGAGCTATTACGCTTTCTTTAAAGGATGGCTGCTTCTAAGCCAACCTCCTGGTTGTTTTGGAGTTCCCACATCCTTTCCCACTTAACCACGACTTTGGGACCTTAGCTGGCGGTCTGGGCTGTTTCCCTCTCGACAATGGACCTTAGCACCCACCGTCTGTCTGCCGGGCTAAGCTCCTGGGTATTCGGAGTTTGGTTGGGTTTGGTAAGCCTTTGGGGCCCCCTAGCCCATCCAGTGCTCTACCCCCCAGGGCAACCACCCGACGATCTACCTCAATAGATTTCGCGGAGAACCAGCTATCTCCGAGTTTGATTGGCCTTTCACCCCTAGCCACAGCTCATCCCCGACTTTTTCAACAGGCGTGGGTCCGGCCCTCCAGTGGGTGTTACCCCACCTTCAGCCTGGCCATGGCTAGATCACTCGGTTTCGGGTCTTCTACCTGCAACTCGCGCCCTCTTCAGACTCGCTTTCGCTGCGCCTACACCTAACGGCTTAAGCTCGCTGCAAACAGAAACTCGCTGACCCATTATACAAAAGGTACGCCGTCACCCCATCATGCTCGCGCACAGAAGCTCCGACTGCTTGTAGGCATCCGGTTTCAGGTCTATTTCACTCCCCTCGTCGGGGTGCTTTTCACCTTTCCCTCACGGTACTCGTACACTATCGGTCACCAGGGAGTATTTAGGCTTGGAGGGTGGTCCCCCCATGTTCAGACAGGGTTTCACGTGCCCCGCCCTACTCAAGGATGCCCATGACCCTACACATACGGGGCTATCACCCGCTTCGGCCGGCCTTTCCATGCCGTTCTGCTTCAGTCATGGGCACCACTGGCCTGATCCACTTTCGCTCGCCACTACTCGCGGAATCTCCGTTGATGTCTGTTCCTCCAGGTACTGAGATGTTTCAGTTCCCCGGGTTCGCCTCACACGCCTATGTATTCAACGCGTGATACCCCAAAGGGGTGGGTTGCCCCATTCGGACATCCCGGGATCAAAGCCTGCTCGCGGCTCCCCCGGGCTTTTCGCAGCGTGCCACGTCCTTCATCGCCTCCTGGCGCCAAGGCATCCACCAGATGCCCTTCTCATGCTCCAAATCTATCGCAGCCCGAACCTCAGCCCAGGCCGCCTTGCAAGATCAGGACGAACCCAATCCGCAGGACCCGCCATGCACAGGAACCACCCACGCCACCACTGCGCCACACACAGAGCCAAAGCCCCAAAGCAACACAACAGGACGCAACGCACTCCCAATCCCACAGCAAGCCATATCCATCACTCAGCACACATATTCAAACGCCTCTGAACCCTGCAGCCTCAGCGGTTTGAGCAAAACTCAAACTCGCGCACCAGCACTCAGGCATGTCTCGCAACACGCTCCGGGTCAGACACCCATGCCAATGCAGCCACGGACCCCCCGGCACAGTCCCGAACCCACCCACGCCATGCAGCGCAAGGAGGCCAGAACCACCCGAGGCGTCCTGCGCGTCCAGAGACGCACCAGAACCTGATTCACAATCCATAAAGAACAACACAACGCCATCTCATCCCATGACGGGACAGATGAGCTACAGGCCATGCCACCTGCCCCCGCGCTTTGCAGAGGCTACAGCAACACACCCGATCTCTTGCAGGCCGCTCAACCCAAAGGGAGCAGGCCTAAATCTTCTCCGTGACGACCCTTTGGCCCCAAACCAGGATGGAGGTGGACGGGATCGAACCGACGACCCCCTGCTTGCAAAGCAGGTGCTCTCCCAACTGAGCTACACCCCCCAACGCCAAGCCACACCACCATGAGCCAAACCGCCATGAGCCAAACCGCCATGAGCCAAACCGCCATGAGCCAAGCCAGCCCGCACCAGAGGCCAGAACATGGTGGGCCAGGGAGGACTCGAACCTCCGACCCCACGCTTATCAAGCGTGTGCTCTAACCAACTGAGCTACTAGCCCAACTCACCAACACCACAACCCCAACCGCGCCAGCCCAACAGGCCAGCACGGCACCAGGTCACGGTCGCCACAGGGAAGGGATACGCTGACGGCGCCCCACGCAGGGATCACGCCCCACGCACAGCAGCCAAGGCCCTGGACCCACAGAGGGTCCCACAGGACGCGCCCCCAGGCATCCGCCCAGAGGACTTGATCGGAGCCGGTCAAGCCAGAACGCCGTGGCTCGCACCACACGCCCCAACATCAACCCGCATCCTTGAAAGGAGGTGATCCAGCCGCAGGTTCCCCTACGGCTACCTTGTTACG
>CAXTGN010000460.1:0-4516 GCA_964243455.1 uncultured Acidobacteriaceae bacterium | reverse complement strand
CGTCCGCTCTCGCGTTCTACCCAGAGCAGGGCGAAGAACTGGGCAAGTCCCTCATCCATCCAGGGCAGGTCGGTCTGGATCCAGCCGTGACTGAGGCTATAGACCAGGGCGGGTGCCTCGGGTGAGGTTTGGAGGGCGGCGGCGGGTGCGACCAGAAGCGGACCGTCCTGAAACGGCTGACCGGGGTGGTCGAGCAGCGTGACGACGGAAAGTGGACGTGGGCCGAGCCAATCGACGAGCAACGAGGCCGCGTGGTCGGCGGCTGCGCCCAGACCGGCGGCGGTGCCCTCGTCGGTGGAGACCAGGGCAAGGACCGGGCTTTCGCCCGCAGGCTCAGAGCCCTCAGCGAGTGGCGTGGCTGTTGAGGCCGGAGCGGGAGCTCTGGGGTTGGAGCTGCTGGAGGCCTCCGGAGCAGGGATGGGTGGGGCGTCGGACGAGGCTCCGCCGCCGGCCAGCAGGGTTTCCGCCTGCTCGATGACGAAGAGGCTGGGGAGACGGAAGCCGAGCGGCTCCGGAGCGAAGTCAGCGGTGGCGATGCCTGTGCCGGTCGCGATGGCGACGCTCGGGTCGTCGGCGACGGCCTTCAGCGCGGCGCGGCGGCCGCAGAAATAGGCGGCGGGGGGTGGCTCACCCCCATATTCCACGCTGAGCCGGAGCCGGACAGAGGCGGCCTGTTCCCGCGCGCGCACACGCCCCACGGCGGTGAAGAGCGTGTTGCCTTCGGAGAGAAAGAGCTGCGGCGAGGCGACCGGGTACCAGAGCACGATGCCGAAGCCGCGCAGCCCTGTCCAGGACGGGCTGATGCCGTCCCAGTCGGCTTGTTTCCCCTGGCCGGTGCTGGCACCGAGGCGGGCGAGCCGGTCGGCGTTCTGGGCGACCGTGCCCGAGTAGAAGAGGTCCAGCGAAGCGGAGGCGCCCGGGGCGAGGGGCTCGGGTAACGAAAGCACGGCCTCCGACGCCGCGCCGGTGTGATCGGCATCGGTGTCCAGACGATGCTGGGCGAGAGTGAGCGGGAGCCGGCGGGTGCCGTCGAGCAGGGTGGCGCTTTCCCAGTGCAGCGTGGAGGAGATCTGGAGGGGCAACTGGCCGAGGGGGGTCTTGCCGTCGTTGCGAACCGTGAGCCGAGCGCGCATATTCAGGCCGGAGCGCGCGAGGTCCAGGCGGGCATCCAGGTCGTAGTTTGTGAACGTAAGCGCTTCCCGCTCGGTGTCGGAAACGTCGGCTTTGGCGTCCTCGGCGGGGATATTGGCGTGGGCCGGCTTTGCCAGGTCGGTCTGCGCAGGTGTGGTTGAGGACGGCGGCTCGCCGTGGCTCTGGATGATGATCTGGCCGTGGGGCAGAGTGGGCTGATCGGACGGTACCGTTGGCTGTGCGGGCTGGATGGGGTTCGGCGGCGTGGCGGCGGGCGTTTGTGCCTTCGCGGTTACCGAGGCACTGTAGAAAATGGTGAAAAGCAGGCAGGCGAAGCTCAGCTTTCGACGGCTGCCAGCGCTTTGCATGAAGCAGGTTCCCCGCTTGGGGAATGACAAGAAAGAAAATCGCAACGGCCCAGCCTGCCTCAAGATCCGAGGCCTTTTTGCGGCCTTCCCTGTTTGGACGTGGCCGGGGAACGCGGGCGAGCATCGGCGCAGCGTCGCTGGCGCATCGCCTCGTACATAACGACCGCGCCGGCGACGGAGACGTTGAGGGAGGAGACGCTGCCGGCCATGGGGATGCCGAGCAGGAAGTCGCAGGTGCGCTTGACCAGGTCGTGGAGCCCGGTGCCCTCGGAGCCGAGCACGAGGCAGCAGTCGGCGTTGAAATCAAAGTCGGTGTAGGTGGGGTCGCCGCGTTCGTCGAGGCCGACGATCCAGACGCCGGCCTTTTTCATGGCCTCAAGTGCGCGGGTGAGATTGATCACGCGAGCGATGCGGACGTGTTCGCTGGCGCCGGCTGAGCTCTTGGCGACGGTGCCCGTGAGCGGGGCAGAACGGCGCTCCGGGAGGAGGACGCCATCGACCCCGGCACCATCGGCCGAGCGCAGCAGCGCGCCGAGATTGTGAGGATCTTCGACGCCGTCCAAGGCCAGGAAAAAACGCTTGCCGCTCTTCCCTGCAGGTGTTTCGAGGAGGTCTTCAATGGCCAGGAAGCTGCGTTCGCGGACAAAGGCGACAACGCCCTGGTGCTGATCGGTGCCGGCGTAGCGGGAGAGCTGGTCGCGGGGCTCGGCGTCGACGCGGACGCCGGCCGCGCGGCAGAGCTCGAGGAGCTTCTCCAGCCGGGGATCCCGGCGCGCCTCACGCTCGCGGGCAATGGCGATGTGCTCCAGTTGCCCGGGCCGGGCCCGCAGCGCCTCATTCACCGGATGCAAACCGTACAGCACGTCCATCCAGCCAGTGTACTAGCGGACCGAGGGAAATCAGTCGTTACAAGATGCATTGCGGGGCAGGGAGCGGTAGACTTGGAGGGCGGACATTATTTTGAGGAGTCTTTCTCTTGCGGCCTAACGTCCAAGCCGATGTGAACACCTCGAAGGCGCTTACGGCGGAGGCTGCGCGGGCCATTGAGCTCCAGAACGCGGCGATTGCGCGTGGCCTGAAGCGCCAGGATCCTGAGCTGCTGGACCAGCTGATCGAGACGTACCAGCACCGCCTGATGCGGTATCTGATGTTCCTGACAGGCAAGCGTGAGGTTGCCGAAGACCTCTTCCAGGAGGTCTGGATTCGGGTGCTTCGGCGCGGGGCTCAGTACAACGGTAAGGCGCGTTTTGATACATGGATCTTCACCATTGCGCGCAACCTGGTAATCGATCTGTCGCGCAAGCGGACCATGGCGTCGCTGGACGAGATGCGCGAGGGCGGCGAAGATGAGCGGCCGTTCGAGATTGCCGAAGAAAGCCCGTCGCCGCTGGATCAGTACGAGTTCAAGGAGAATGCCGCAGAGCTTGCGGTGGTGCTGCAGACCCTGGAGCCGAGCTACCGCGAGGTGCTGACGCTGCGCTTTCACGAGGAGATGTCGCTGGATCAGATTGCAACCCTAACCCGGGCACCGCTGTCGACCGTAAAGTCGCGGCTCTACCGGGGGCTAGCA
The DNA here is from genome assembly GCA_964243455.1 of uncultured Acidobacteriaceae bacterium. Taxonomy (GTDB): domain Bacteria; phylum Acidobacteriota; class Terriglobia; order Terriglobales; family Acidobacteriaceae; genus Granulicella. The sequence goes on along the minus strand of CAXTGN010000460.1, from coordinate 1,447 downwards.
GCGTTGAGGCCGGCGCTGGTGGGTTTGCGCGCACGGCCCAAGTCTCCCGAGGTCACCGCATGACCTTCCGCCCAACAGCACGATCAGGGGGGGATACCGGCGGTGCCCGTGCCGTTATCGTGAATCGGACACACCGCATCATTCGGGAACAAGCCCTGCAGATGCAGGAGAACCGTAAGCGCTCCCGCAGCCTGCTTCTACCGTTATCGATCTGTTCTGCCCTGCTGCTCGTGATCTGCTACGCAGTCTGGGGTGTGATGGACGGCTACGATCTGACGCCAAGCGGTGTGCCGGACGCAAGCGATCAGGTGCTCTTCATTCTTCTTTGGTCGTTGCCGGTGACGGTGATTGTGCTCGGACTGATCTGGCTGAAGCGGCGAGGTCGCAGCGGAGAACAAGCGCTATGACCTCGTGGGTTCTGAACCGGGGCAGCGAGGTTCCGACAGGGGACGACGAGCTGCGCATGATCCCGCGCTGGTCGATGGTGCTGGCGCTGGTGCTGTTTGCGGCCATGCAATACGTTTTCCACGGCGTGATGCCGCACCACAAGCACGAACTGCTGCCGCTCCGCTTGATGATGGGATACGCCTGGGGTTCGCTGGTGGCCAGCTATGCGCTGTTGCTGGGGTATGTGAGCCGCGATGTGAAGCGGCGCGGCATGTCCCCAGGGCTGTGGATGCTGGTGTGCGTTGTGCTGCCCGGCGGCATCGGCGCGGTGGTCTACTTCCTGTTAAGGCAGCCGGTGCTCTCGAAGTGCCCGAACTGCTCCACCGCGATTGCCTCGTCGTTTCATTTTTGCCCACAGTGCCAGTTTCAGATGGCGCCGGTCTGTGGTCTTTGCCATCGCAGCGTGAAGATCACGGACGTGTTCTGCACGACCTGCGGACACGACCTGGCTGAGGACGGTGCCCCGGGCCGTCTGCGCGCCTACAGCGACTAGGGCCGCCGTGACGGCGACCACCTGCCCAGGGGTATAGTCGAGAGCAGCAGATTGATGGCATCCGCTCCCCTTACCGCGCTGATCGTTGACGATGAACCGCTGGCCCGTCAGGAGCTGAAGTACCTTCTGGACCGTGCCGGGGGAGTGTCGGTCGTGGCCCAGGGCGCGAACGGGATCGAAGCTGTGGATCTGATCCGCACCCACAGGCCAGATGTCGTTTTCTTGGATGTACGGATGCCGGGGCTGGATGGCTTTGCGGTCTTGCGCAAGCTGCTGACGGCAGACCGCACCGCAGCGTTGCCGCAGGTTGTCTTCGCGACCGCCTTTGACCAGTACGCGGTGAAGGCGTTTGAGGTCAATGCGGTGGATTACCTGCTCAAGCCGTTTGACGGCCAGAGGCTCGCCAAGACTCTGGAGAAGCTTCGATCGCGGGCCCGGGGAATCGACCCGGATGACGATTCCCCAGTTCAGAGCAGTCGTGAGCCGTTGCGAGCTCGTACGATCCCG
>CAXTGN010000459.1:3696-4521 GCA_964243455.1 uncultured Acidobacteriaceae bacterium | reverse complement strand
GCCGGCGGAGCTGGTGGAGGCGGCCAAGCGCAAGGAGCGGGCGCAGCTCGCGTTCGCCAACAACAGCATCACCGGGCTGGCCAACAGCTGGGCGCGGGCGCTGGCGTTCCAGAACCTGTCCTCGCCTGACGCGATCGATGCCGCCTACGCGGCGGTCACGGTAGCGGACGTGAACCGGGTGGCGCGGCTATGCCTGGATCCGGACCACGCGATCACCGCGGTGCTGACGCCGCGCGAGGCCGGGCACGCGGTGGCGGGGAGCGGCTTCGGCGGCGCGGAGTCCTTCGCCGCCCCACCGGACAAGCCGGTGACGCTGCCGGACTGGGCGCGGGACGCGCTGCACGAGGCGCGCATCCCGGACGCGGGTCCGACGCCGGTGGTGAGCATGCTCCCCAACGGCATCCGGCTGATCGTGCGGCCGGTGCGTGTCAGCCGCACCGTCTCGGTGTTCGGCCAGGTGCGCAGCGATCCCGACCTGCAGGAGCCGCACGGCAAGGAAGGGGTGTCGCAGGTGGCCGGCGACCTGTTCAGCTACGGCACGACGCATCTGGATCGGCTGGCGTTGCGCAAGGCGGCCGACGACATCGCGGCCAACCTGGATGTCGGCGCACGATTCTCGCTGCAGGTGCTGACGCCGCAGTTCGAGCGCGGGGTGGCGCTGCTCGCCGACAACGAGCTGCACCCGGCCTTTCCCGAGGCGGCGTTCCCGGTGGTGCGGCAGGAGACGGCGCAGGGGCTGGCCGGGCTGCTGCAGTCGCCGGGCTACCTGTTCCAGAAGGCGGTGAACAAGGCGATCCTGCCGGACGGCGATCCGAAGCTGCGGCA
>CAXTGN010000459.1:3009-3686 GCA_964243455.1 uncultured Acidobacteriaceae bacterium | reverse complement strand
GACGCTACTACGACAGCAACTTCCGGCCGGACCTGACGACGATCGTGGTGATCGGCGACGTCACGCCGGAGCATGCGCGCGACGTGATCACGGAGGCGTTCGGCGGCTGGAAGGCGGAGGGGGCGGCGCCGCGCGTCGACCTGCCGCCGGTACCGGCCAACGCCTCGTCGCGCGCCTACGTGCCAGACGGCAGCGTGCTGCAGGACAGCGTGGAGCTGGCGGAGACGCTGCCGACCAACGTGTCGAACCCGGACCACTTCACGCTCGACGTCGGCAACGAGATCCTCGGCGGCGGCTTCTCGTCGCGGCTGTATCGCGACCTGCGGGTGCGGTCGGGCTACGTCTACTCGGTCAGCAGCCGGTTCGACTGGTCGCGTACGCGCGCCGCCTACGCGATCAGCTACGGTGCCGACGCCGGCAACCTCGACAAGGCGAAGGCGCTGGCGCTGCAGGACGTGAGCGACATGCAGGACCATCCGGTGAGCGACAACGAGCTGGCGCTGGCCAAGGCGTCGCTGCTGCGCAGCCTGCCGCAGCAGCGCGCCAGCACCGACGAGGTGGCGATGGAGGATCTCTACCTGATCGATCACGGGCTGCCGCTGGAGCAGCCGCAGATCGCGGCGCGCGCCTACTACGCGACGACGGCGCAGACGCTGCAGGCGGCGTTCCGCAAGTGG
>CAXTGN010000459.1:0-2999 GCA_964243455.1 uncultured Acidobacteriaceae bacterium | reverse complement strand
CGGCGAAGGTGACTGCGGCGCGTTAGCGCGGGCTCGTCGGCATCACGGCTGCTCTTGAAAGTAAAGCTCGGCGAGAAGCCGCTGGTCGTGGCGAACCGCTAAAGACTTGGCATCGAGGTCAGATTAGCGTCACTTGCTGGCTGTGTAGCTGACTAGGGCGTTCTCTCAGAAACGGACGTGGCGGCGGGAAAGGCTGGAGAGCGCCTTCCGTTAGTTCGTTTCAAAATTAGCGTGGACCATAAAGGCAGCCGGCGGCAAGTCAGGTCTTAGTCTGGAGTGGTCTGCCTGTGTAAAATACGCGATATGGCAGGTGAGACTTGCCGGTGCGGGGACCATCGAAGTAGGTCTATCCACCATACCATCCAGGGCCGAGGAGCATCGATGGCACCGACCAGGCGGTCTCAGCAGGAGCAATTGGCGGATATTCTCTTTCCCGTCCGCGCGGCTCGAGACGACGAAGAGGGAGGCGTTTTAGACGTCCCACTCAATGAGCGGCGGCTTCAGACTGAAACTTACGATTTCACTATCTCAACCATAGAGACGTTGCTGCGCGACGAGAAAATCCGAATTCCGGAATTTCAGCGAAAGTATGTTTGGACTCGCATTCTGGCATCTCGCCTTATCGAGTCTCTAATTATCCAATGTCCAATACCGGTCATATATCTTGATCAAGAAGATGACGGAACGCTGAAGGTGATTGACGGTAATCAGCGCCTGATGAGTATAAAGTTGTTTTTGGGCAACGGGTTTAGGCTGCGGGGCCTTGAAGCGTTTCCAGATCTAAATGGCCTATTTTATCGGGAGCTAGACCCGCGTTTTCGTACCCACATAGAAAATCGCACTGTCCGATGCATCACAATCCTCAAAGAAACCCATCCTAAAATTAAGTTTGATGTGTTCCAGAGATTAAATACCGGCGCAGTGCTGTTAAACCCTCAAGAGCTAAGACATGGACTTTATCATGGCAAGCTGATGGAAGAACTCGATGAATGCGGTAAATACACGACGTGGAAGACGTTAAGCGGCATTAAAGATGACAAACGGATGCGTGGCTCGGAGTTGATTCTTAGATTTTTAGCTCTGACATATGAGCTGCAGACCTACGAAAAGCCGTTGGCAACCTTCTTAAACAAGTTTGCCCAAAAATACCGTGATTCAACAAGAATGAAGGAATTTGAGGATCGGTTCAAAAAAACTGTCGATGGAGTGCATCGGCTTTTTGGCGTCACCTCTTTTCGACTGCTGGACAAGAACGGTAATCCTGAGAATAACTTTAACTCTGCGGTGTTCGATGCGCAAATGGTTGGTTTTGCACTCGCAAATCCCTCAAACCTCGAGATGAACGCCTCCCGGCGGCGAACATTTATGTCTAGCTATCAAAAATTGCAGGCAGACCCGGAATTTCATCGCGCTGTAACGGCTTCGACGAGTGATCCGCCACTCGTGCAGTTGCGGGTGCAGACGGTTCGGGACCTATTGGACAGAACGAGCACTAGTTGAACGTGCCATACTTGCGAACGCAAGCGAGGATAGACGCTCTAGCTCGGATTAAGACTCTGCGCAGTCCTTTTGTCTACGCCAAAGTCCGGACAAGAAAATTACCCACTGCGCTCCGAGACTCCGTTTTTTAAAACTGCGTGTTTCAACTTTCTGCGATACTCGAAGATTACTTATTCCAGGTGATCGTGGGTTGGTTCTCGCGCCTCGACCGATTAGGAGCGGACAACTCGCGAATACCGATCACCACCCGTGCAGTTGCCATCTTGAGAAGCCAAGAAAACAACTTTAGAGGATATATTGGTACGAGGGATGAAGTCAGGTTCGCGGAGGTGCTCGTGCGAGAGCGCGCTATTCTCAACTTTATGACTGACGCGGCACAAATTCCAAAGGTCGATTTAAGTGATCTCATCATAAAAGATAAAAAGTTTCCATCCGCTAGAAATGTCGAAGCACTCTTCCGGCGCATTGGTATCGACAGGATATCTGCACGGCTTTCCGCACGGACTAAATCTAGTTTTGAACTAAATCTTCGGTCGTTTATGGATGTGAGAAATGCACTAGCTCATGAGAGTCCTCCTAGCATAACCGATGTCGACGTGGAACGATACTTTCAACAGATTGAGATTTGGATTGCTGCAATGGATAGGGAGCTGTATAATCATATCGTTCAAGTATCTGGCAGCAACTATTGGTAAATCGCCTCCGTCATCCTGCCGAAGCTCCAGGATGGCGCTTAGGTCGAGCTAATCAGCCACTTCATCACCCTTAAGTAGGATTTCGCGGCAGCGGACACACCTAAGTTCTCAGGTAGAAGTGCCTCGGCTCGCATGCTCGTCGGTGTAGTCCTTGTCAATCGCGGAAGACGGTACACAGCTTTCGCTATGTATGTCCGGGTACTGGTTCTTCCGTTTTCACAGCGGGCCGGCAGCTGTCGCCACTGCTGGAATTGGGGGATTTACCGCGGAAAGTCGATTGATGCGGTGGAGACGGCGGTTCTTAGTCGGTTTCTGGCCTATACAATGCGGGTGCCGGCGGTGCCGATGCCTTCGATCTCGCCTTCTAGCTGATCGCCCCGCGCAACCGGGCCGACACCCGAGGGGGTGCCGGTGAAGATCAAGTCACCCGAGGCGAGGCGGACCAGGCGGGAGAGGGCGGCGATGCTCTCGGCGACCGACCAGATCATCTGCGACAGGTCGCCCTGCTGGCGCAGTTCGCCGTTGACCCGCAGCGTGATCGCGCCGCGATGCGGAGACGGCAGCCGCTCGGCCGGCACCAGCAGGCCGATCGGGGCGGAGTGGTCGAAGCCCTTGGCCATGTCCCAGGGACGGCCCGCCTTTTTCGCTTCGGCCTGCAGGTCGCGGCGGGTCATGTCCAGGCCGGTGGCGTAGCCCCAGACGTGGTCGAGCGCCGTGTCGGCGGCGATGTCGGCGCCGCCGGAGCGTAGCGCCACCACCAGTTCGATCTCGTGGTGCAGCGCCTCGGTAGCGGGCGGGTAGGGC
>CAXTGN010000458.1:0-4529 GCA_964243455.1 uncultured Acidobacteriaceae bacterium | reverse complement strand
ACACTGGCCGACAAACGGACGGTGGTGTCGACGCACGAGGTGCGAGTGGCCGGTATGAGGTTGCACGGCAGTCAAGCGCCCTGCACACTACTGGTGATGGACGAGCTGAGCAACGATGTCATCGTTGGCTTGAGCTGGCAGCGAGAGGCGAGACTCACCATCACGCCTGGCAACCCACACGACCTGCTGAATGGACGGCCAGCGAAATGGCAAGCGTACCAGAGCAGTGGTCAGATGGGAGAGCCGAGTGTTGCCGAAGACAAGGACAAGCCAGTGCGGTTGTCCGATGTGCGTTTGTACGCAGCGTTGTTACACGCGAAGGCTGCCGTGGCAGCGAGAGGAGGCACCGAGTCGCTGAATGCGGCCAGCCTCGATGTGGCGTCGACAGGCAACAGCCAGCTGCGGCAGGTGTTGCAGCGCCACCAGCGGGTGTTCACTGATGTGTTGCCCGTGAAGACAGCCGAGCAGATTGCTCAGGCGAAGCAGTTCAGCATAGTGCTCATTGGCGACACAGTTCGGCCGGTGAAGCAGCGTGAACGACGTATGTCCCCTGCCGAGATAGAGGCAGCCACCCAGTGGGTGAAGGACGAAGTGGCCGCAGGCCGTATGGAGCCCAGCAGCAGCCAGTGGGCTGCCCAGCTGGTGATAGTCGCTAAGCGCAACGAGCAGGGCGAAGTGAGTGGCTGGCGTATCTGTGGCGACTACCGCTCGCTGAATGCAGTCACGAAGGCAGACGCCGAGCCGCTGCCACTGATGCAGACGGTGTTCGATCAGCTGGCAGGCATGCAGTACTTCAGCAAGCTCGACCTGCTGAAAGGCTTCAACCAGATACCCGTCGACGCGGCGAGCAGAGAGCTGATGGCAGTCAGCACACCAGTTGGGTTGTACCAGCCAAGGGTGATGCCATTTGGTGTGAAGAACGCACCAGGCTCGTTCCAGCGAGAGATGCGGCGAGTGCTGAGCGGGCGGCTGAACAAAGGAGTGTTTGTCTTCATCGACGACATCATTATATACAGTCGCACAGAGAAGGAGCACCTCGAGCTGGTGGACTGGGTGCTGTCGAGGCTGAAGGCAGAAGGCTACTTTGCCAACCCCGACAAGTGTCAGTTCCTGCGAGACGAGGTGAACTTCCTTGGCCATGTAGTGAACAGAGCTGGTGTGTCGATGCAGCAGCACAAGGTCGAGGCCGTGCGCAACTGGCCAGTACTGAAGTCAGTGAAGGACGTGCGAGCCTTCCTCGGACTGGCTGGCTTCTACCGTCGCTTCGTGAAGGGCTTCTCTGACATAGCGTTGCCGCTGACTAATCTAACACGGATAGCTGACCACAAGTGGTGGGATTGGGGGTCGTTAGAGCAGAAGGCCTTCGACGCACTGAAGCGGGCAATGACTAGCGCACCAGTGCTGGCTCACCCCGACCCGCAGCGACAGTGGACAGTGCAGACGGACGCTTCAGGCACAGCGATAGGCGGCGTGCTGAGCCAGAAGCAGGACGACGGCACCATGCGGCCAGTCGCCTACTGGAGCCACAAGCTGAGCGGTACCGAGTGTAACTATAGCGCCACTGAGCGAGAGCTGATGGCGATAGTGAAGGCGACAGAGCATTGGCGTGCATACCTGCACGGCAGCCCGCATCCGGTGCTGCTACTGTCCGACCACAAGCCGCTGATATACCTGAACGGTAAGGCTGAGCTGGGCATGAGACTGAGCCGATGGATGGAGGCGCTGTGCGACCTCACCTTCCAGATAGCGTATGTGAAGGGCAAGGACAACGCAGCAGCAGACGCGCTGTCACGAAGGTCGGACCACGGAGCGAGTGATGTGGCCGCTGAGCCATCGAGGTGGAAGGTGAAGCTGCTGTCAATGAATGGCAGCAAATCCATGGCGAGTTCATGGCGAGTGCATGGGCGGTGGATGGAAGCACCAAGGACAGTGTTGGCGGCGGTGCCCGCAGCAGGTCAGCCCGTAGAGACACAGCTGCAGGTAGAAAGCCTGCTGGTGGATATGCGAGCAGCAGCAGGCAGTGATGACAAGTATCAGCTGCTGCTGAAGGGAGACGACCAGCAGGACGGACTGCAGCGCAGAGACGGGCTGGTGTACTCGCGCAGTGGTGCAGTGTATGTGCCGGACGACAGACGACTGAGGACGAGACTGCTCGAGCTGGCGCACGATGCAGTGGGACACTTCGGTCGAGCGCGCACAGTGGAGAGACTGAGTCGACACTGTGTGTGGACGGGCATGACGAGCGAGGTGGAGGACTACTGTCGCGGCTGCGCAGTGTGTGCAGTCAGCAAGAGCACCAATGCGATGCCAGCTGGCTTGCTAGTGCCTATGCCCATACCCGAGCGAGTGTGGGACAGTGTGGGAGTGGACTTCACCGGCCCGCTGCCAGAGACAAAGCGCGGCAACAACAGCATCATGGCGATAGTGGACCGGTTCAGCAAGCAGCTGAAGCTGAAGGCGTGCACCACAGCCATCACCGGCATCGAGTCGGGCCGAGTGCTGCTGGATGAGATGCTGGCGATAGGAAGGATACCGACGTCGATAGTCAGCGACAGAGATGTGCGCTTCACTGGAGCGGCGTGGGGTCAGCTGTGGCGTGGGCTGAAGACGGAGCAGAAGATGAGTACAGCGTACCATCCGCAGACGGACGGGCAGACAGAACGAGCAAACCGCACGTTGCAGGCGATGTTGCGCGCATACGCCGAGAGTAGAGACGACTGGGACGAGTGGCTGCCGTTCGTGGCTGCAGCGTACAACAGCACGGTGCAGGAGTCGACAGGACGCACGCCGTTCGAGATGAACTACCCCGATGCGAGGTCGATCGACCCGCTTCAGTGGGCGCTCGACGAGAGGAAGCAAGCCGTCGACAAGCGAGGCGTCAGTGCAGAGGCAGAGAGGACACTCGTGGAGCTGAGGACGATATGGGACGAGGTGAGAGCGAAGCTGGTGCTGGAGCAGGCGAGGCAGAAGAAGTATGCAGACAGGAAGAGGCGTGAAGTGACGTACGACGTCGGCGACAGCGTGTATCTGTCCACACGCAACCTGAAGGCGCACGGCGGTAAGCTGCTGCCCAAGTGGGTCGGCCCATACCTAGTGACTAAGCTGATGCCGAGTGGAGTGAGTGTGAGGCTCGACCTGAGAGGCAAGCTGGGAAAGACCAATCCAGTCTTCCACGTCAGTCAGCTGAAGCCGTACGAGGAGAGCGAGCTGGAGTGGCCGGGCAGGCAGCAGCACCACCGACCCGCACCCGAGCTGGTGGACGGAGAGACACAGTGGGTGGTGGAGCGTGTGGTAGGCAAGAAGATAGAGATGGAGGAGAGGACAGTGACGAGGCTGGAAGAGGTGCCAGTGAGGTCGTCGAGCCGTAGTCGAGTGCTGAGACAGCGACCGCAGCAACCACCACGTGAGGTGACAGTGACGGAGGAGGTGCCAGTGGTGTGGTACAAGCTTCGATGGAGCGGATACGAGGAAGAGACATGGCAGCGAGAGAGTGACTGCCACTGTCCGCAGCTCATCGACGAGTACGAGCTGATGCAGCGACAGAGAGACGAGAAGAAGGCGGTGGCTAGTGGTGTGCAGACCAGGCCAGTGGTGGAGCTGGCTGTGGCCACAGTGATGGAGTGGAGGCTGACAGACAAGCTGTCGACCAGCAGGCGTGGTGTACCTACTGTGCGCTGCTCGTACCTATCTGCACGGTCAGATGAGAGTGAGGCTGGCTCAGTGTGTGGTAGTGCCGTGCATACGGCTATGCTGTGGTCAGGCACGAGTGTGACAGTCGCAGTGTGAGGCTGGGTGTGTGTGTGGTGCGGAGTGTCCCTGTGTGGGACGGTGTGCGGCTGTGTGCAGCTGTGCGAGAGGCTGTGTGATCCGTGTGTGTGTGTGCTTGGTGTGTGGTGTGCTTTCAGAGGCGTGGACAGATGGGACTTAGCCGTTCTGGCCTGGATGGACACGAGAAAAGACTTAGCCGAATCGGCTGTTCTCAGGCCTCAAAGCCTTCTGGTTGAAGAGAAAAAGGAGAAAAACAACTTTGTCGTCCATCTCAGCCTCGATGTCATCGAAATCGCTAAGTCCTCAAAGTCCACGCTGTACCACACTTCTGGATGGTGGGTGTCGTTCAGTTATATGTAATGATCCTTTGGTTGAGTGATGCGTGGCACGTGGTGCATATGGCTGATTGGTGCGAGGACGGTGAATGATCTGGCTCGACGATACCGTTTCGCCTGTTTGTGTTTGTGATGCGCGACGCGTGTGTTTGGAATGGCGTAAGTAAGTCGACACGAGGACGTAGTCGAAAGTAAGAGGGGAGACATGTGACAGTTTGTAATATTGTATTGCTGATGAGAATAATCTAGTAAGCTTCGGTTTGGTTGATTTGTGGAACAGTTCGGAGTTGTGAACTTTTGGTACCAGAAGCTTATCAATTGATAAGCTTCCACACTGGTTATGCGATCTGGTTCTAGCTCACGGTGTGTGTGTGCGCACACTACCTCACTACTACTACTCACTACCTACATTGCTCTAGCTTAGCT
>CAXTGN010000457.1:0-4542 GCA_964243455.1 uncultured Acidobacteriaceae bacterium | reverse complement strand
GCCCCCGCCGACCGAGTGCTCCAGGACGGCGATAGCCCGGTTCGGCAAGGCGAGCCGCGGCACGTTTGCGGTTGCCAATAGAGGCACCTGCACATCGGCCAACCGGCTCCCGGAGACGGTGAGCTGGGCGACGATCTGTCCTGCAGCCACGGGTGCTTGCACCGGCGACCTGAAATCGACTGCGATCCTCACGTGGCTGCGCCAGTCATGCGGCATCGTCAACACGATGTCGCAGGGTGCCGCCACGGCAACCATAGGCTGAGCGCCGAGCCAGATCGGGATCGACTGCACGATTTCGTTCTTCGAGAAGAGCTTGACGTCCTCGAAGTTGGCGAACGCCCAGTTCAGCAACCGCTCGCCCTCTTCTGCCCGCGCTCGCGAAGACGGTAGGCCGTTCAGGACCTCGATGAGGCGTCGACCGTCGCGCTTGGCACTCGCGCACAGGCCAAAGCCGCCAGCATCTGTGTGTCCGGTCTTCAGACCATCCGCGAGACCTTTATCGACCAGGACGTTTCTGTTTCCCTGCGCGATGTTATTGTATTTATAGTCTTTTTCGGAGAAGTAGTGGTAGTACTGGGGGTAGTCCTTAATTAAATGGAGCGCCAGCATCGCGACGTCGCGCGCCGACATATGATGATCTGGATCCGGCCAGCCGGTCGTATTTTGATAGTGCGTGTGTGTGAGACCGAGGCGCTGCGCCTGCTTGTTCATTAGCATGACGAACTGCTCTTCTGATCCCGCGATGCCTTCTGCGAGCACGATGCAGGCATCATTGCCCGACTGGATCAGCATGCCGCGGATGAGATCCTCCACCGCAACCTGCTGACCTAGGGGCACGAACATCTTCGACCCCTGCATCCGCCAGGCCTTCTCGCTCACCATGAGTGTCTGACCGGGCTGCAGACGGTTCTCACTGAGCGCCGAGAAGACGAGATAGGCCGTCATCATCTTCGTCAGCGAGGACGGCGGCATCGGTTCATCGGCTTCCTTCTGCAGCAGCACCGTATTGGTGGCCACATCGATGATGAACGCCCATCTTGCTTGCGTATCGAGCGGGCCGATAGGTGTTTCGGCAGCAGCGCCCGAAGGCACGCCGACCTCCTGCGTCGATGCTTGAGCTGCTGCTTTGCCTCGACGGCGGCCGGCAACCGATCGGGAACCACAACCTATTGAGGCTGCGAGTGCAGAGCCGCCTGCTAGCAATGATCTTCTTGTGGACAAGGGCGGTCCCTACTCAACGATGATCCGAGCGTCGGTTACCCCGCCTGAACGGGCACGGTCCAGTGCCGCGTCGGCCTGTGTCACGAGCCCGAAGGGACCGAGCCGCACGCTGAACAGGACCGACTGACCCCGACCCTCCTGACGAACGGTTCCGGCCAACGCGCTGGCCAGCCGGCGAGCATAGATGCGCCGACTGAAGTGACCCGCGTCGATCCAAAGCTGCCCGGGGTCAGCCGGGCCTTGCATCAAAGCGCCCAAGGTTGTTTCGCCTGGATGTTCGTCTGACTCACGCGGGGGTGAGGGAGACGCCTTCCCTGACGCGTCGGAGGTGATCGGGGATGTAAGAGATTGTTCCTGAACGGCTGTGACCGGCGCCGCGGTGACGTCCGCCACCGGTGCATTGTTCACCTGCCGCAAGATCGCGTGGCTGAGCGTCTCATCTTCCGCGACCTGTATCCGCGTCGCATGGCCCGGGATCATTCCCATCACGCGAGCAGCCCCTGGCGTCATGGAGAGCAGCCTCTTCGGCGAGGCCGGCCCGCGGTCGTTGACACGCAGCGTGAGCACTCGCCCGTTCTCGAGGTTGCGGACACGGAGTACGACAGGCAGCTGCAACGTCTGATGCGAAGCCGTCAGCGCGGCGGGATCATAAAGCTCACCGTCCGCCGTCCTGCGCTTCTGCTGCGGTCGCGATGCGTCCACGACCGCCAACCCGGTGGCCACGTAGGAGCTTTCCTCTTTCGGATAAAACCAACAGTCATCACCCAGCCATGCCGGCCCAAGTGTGTAGTGTAAGTCTGCCGAGGTCGACCTCTGCACCCTCCGGCGGTCGCATCCCGTCATCGAGGCCAGAACCGTCACAGGAAGCAGGACAGCGAGCGACAGTGACCTCACGCCGTGGCACTGCCGAGAAGCCCCACCGCCAGACCGTAGAAGTCAGACGGGTTGTATCGGCGCAATACCTGAAAGTTTTCGTAGGCGACGAAGGCCTCTCCCGCTGCCCCATCAGGCAGCAGTAGCCTGGCGGACACGTCGCTGCGTGAGAACGAGTTTCCGTCCAGCCGCCGGACGCCCGTGCGCATCCAGTATCCCAGGGTTTGAACGGGATAACGTTCGGCTCTCACGGCATCGAAGCCGGAAGGCACCGTCACGGGTTGACCCCAGGGAGCGCCGGCAACCCAGCCGTTCTTCGCGAGATAGTTTGAGATCGAAGCGAAGATATCCGCCTCACTGGACCAGATATCGCGTCTGCCGTCGCCATCCTCATCCACAGCGTATCGTAGGTAGGAAGTCGGCATGAACTGAGGCTGACCCATCGCTCCGGCATAACTTCCGATCATGTTCGCCGCACCGATGTCGCCATCCTGAAGAATTCGCAGCGCATCCATCAATTGAAGATAGAAGAAATTCCTGCGGCGCCCGTCGTAAGTAAGGGTGGCGAGAGCATCGATGACGCCGAATGAACCAGACCGGCTGCCATAGTTCGACTCGAGGCCCCAAATGCCGACGACGATACGTGGGTCAACTCCGTAGCGCTGCCAAATCTTGCTAAGGAGACCGAGCCTGGTCTGATAGGCGGCTCTTGCGGCCTGAACTCGCTGTGGCGTGAGAACATGCCGACGATAGGCGCTCCACTTGAGCTGGAACTCCGGCTGATGCCTATCTAGCGCCAGCACCTTCATGTTCGGCTGATCAAGGGCTAAGGCATTGTCAAGTGTCGATCGACTGATGCCCAAGCCTCGAGCTTGATTGGCAATCGTCTGTAGAAAAGAAGAGTAAGGTGCCTCACGAGCAACCGCGTGCGACGAATGACGGGCGCGACCCGGCAGGCTCGTTCCAGAAGCTAGTGCTGCAACTGCCGCAATCAATCCGGCTCGCCGCGTGATCATAATGGTTTTTTGCACGATTTTGACGGTCTGGGCAAGAGGCACTGGTGTTGCTCTCGCATCAGTACGAGACGCTCTCAGTCGCCTCAAGCTACCGGCCACAAACTGGGCAGTGAGTCCTACAAGGTGGGATTATCTGGCCGCGCGGTGACACCAGTGTCGAATCGGATGACCAGTTAGGAGATGCCTTTCAGCGATCCTTCCATCCTTTTCTGCAGGTTATCTATGTCACTACTTCTTAATCTTGACCTCAGGTCGTAGTTGAACGGTTGGGTGAGTGCGATGACTTGTGTCAGGAGGAAAACTTCAACCGCGATGCTGCGTCACCGAGCGCTGAAGTTCGCTTTCTTATCCAGAAAAGCTTGATCTTCCTTGGAGATTTCTTTACAGATATTTATTGTCTACTTATCGCGTTGATTATATTGAATAATCTCGTATAGACGCCACGATTACCAACTTACTGGCACGAAGAGGCACAACCTTCTCTTCGCGGTTCCGCGATAAATTTACCAGCTCTTGATGCTGACGAGGTCGCCTAGAAATCAGGTGACGTCGATGGCGCACGCGGATATGGAAAGCCGCTATAGCTGGAGAGACTTTTTTGGACACCCCCTTGCTTGACCGTTGTCTTCCCTCATCTTCGGCGACCGGACGTAAATAAATTTGGAGTTACAGACTTATACACTGTGCCGATCGATCGTGCGCAATGCTGACTAGCCGCTGACTTCGGATGATCTCTCTGTCGGTCGCCGGTCTACTGAAAGCAGCTGGCGCTCATCCATTGCTTCAGGGGTCCGCGATTATCATCGGCACCTTCATCCTCGAGGATGCCGCAACGGTGATTGCCGCCACGCAGGTGGAGGTCGGCGCGATACGACCTATCGTCGCGCTGGTGGCCCTCTACCTCGGCATCGTCATCGGCGATTTAGGCCTCTACGGAGGTGGCCGGATCGCGGCCTCATCGCCGAGGATCAATCGGCTTGTATCAGCTGAACGTCATGCTCAAGGTAGGCAGTGGCTCGCTGATCGGGTCTTCCGGGTCGTCTTGGTGAGCCGGTTTATCCCGGGTGCAAGGCTTCCGACTTATACGGCTTGCGGATTTCTCCGAGCTAGTTTTCCGCGCTTCGCACTCGCAGCTGTTGTCGCCACATCGATGTGGACGAGCTTGCTTTTCCTTATCTCCCTGAGGATAGGCCGTTTACTCATGGACCATTTCGGTGCATGGCGTTGGGCTGGAGCGATCGGGTTCGCGCTGGCGGTGGTGGCGTTCGGGCGCATCGTAGCTCATTTCCAGGATGAGAAAATATGAGTGACATCACCGCGATGGAAGCCGAAGCGGCGAGCATCTCGCAGGTCTCATCTTTCGAGTTTTGGCCAGCCTGGGTCTTCTATACGCCTGTCGTGGCATACTGGATTGTGCTTGGGCTGCGGTATC